>JAIMBU010000486.1 GCA_023511325.1 Gorillibacterium sp. | reverse complement strand
CCCCCCCCCGCTATTTTTTTTCTAGCAGATGCCGGCATAGGAGAATCGCCTTAGTCTAGTGGGCTCGGAGATGTGTTAAAGAGACAGGTATATAGAGGACTAGATTTAAGCTGAGAAGCCTATATTTTACCCTCCCAATCCTTTCATACATCTCACGTACTGGCGTCTTTTACACCTTGTCGGTATGCTGCTCTGCTGCTAAACATAAAAAAAACTTGCCGCCTATTAGGCGACAAGAAGATTCAAGCTATGATGCCAGCAGACGATTACATACCCAACCACTTCTGAAATAAACGTTTGGTTGTGTCCTTGTTCATCTCAGCTATAGAGGTTGTCAGTGGAATGCCCTTAGGGCAAGAACGGACGCAGTTCTGCGAATTACCACAGCCTTCAATTCCGCCATCCTCCATCAGTGCATCTAGCCGTTCGTGTTTATTCATCTCTCCCGTAGGATGAATATTGAACAGGCGTACCTGAGAAATCGCTGCGGGACCAATAAAGCTGGTGCGGTCGTTGACATTCGGACAGGCCTCTAAACAGACACCACACGTCATGCACTTGGATAGCTCGTAGGCCCACTGCCGTTTCGCTTCTGCCATTCTCGGACCCGGTCCAAGATCATACGTACCGTCAATCGGAATCCATGCCTTTACCTTTTTGAGCGCTGTGAACATTCGTCCCCGATCGATCACTAGGTCACGAACAATCGGAAAGGTTTTCATGGGTGCCAAGCGAATGGGCTGTTCGAGCTTGTCGACCAGTGCTGTGCAGGCTTGTCGTGGTTTTCCATTGATCATCATCGAACAGGCTCCACATACCTCCTCTAGGCAGTTGGATTCCCAGCAGACGGGAGTTGTCCTCTCTCCTTTGGCATTGATCGGCTGCCGTTGAATTTCCATCAGCGCACCGATAACGTTCATATTAGGTCGATAAGCAACCGCAAATTCCTCAGTATAAGCTGCACTAGAAGGGCTGTCCTTGCGGGTAATCACAAACTGGACGGTACGCTTAGCAGCTAACTCTCCTGCAGCGATTGCTGACAATCCTTGCTCATGGCTAACGATTATACCGGGCAGACGATCCACTGCACTAGTCGCTGACTCTTCTCCCATGGTCAGTGCCCTCCTTTTTTCTTATCCGTTGTATAATCGCGTTTACGAGGTGGGATGAGCGATACATCCACAGGTTCGTATTCGATCCGAGGTCCTTCCTTGGTAAATGCAGCCTTCGTCGTCTTGAGAAAATGCTGATCATCTCGTTCGGGGAATTCCGGTTTGTAATGGGCACCTCGGCTTTCATTACGAAGCAACGCCCCGGCTGTCATCGCATGAGCCAGCTCCAGCATATTCCATAGCTGACGAGTAAAGGCTACTCCTTGGTTGCTCCATCTAGCTGTATCCGTCATCCCGATCCGACTGTACCGCTCCTTCAGTTCGCTGATTGAAGCGAGAGTTCCTTCCAACTTCTTGTTGTGGCGAACTACGGTCATGTTGGCGGTCATTTCTTCACCAAGCTCACGGTGAATCTGATAGGCATTTTCGGTTCCATCCATCTTCAGCAAGCTCTCATAGCGCTCTACCTGTCGTGCTTGCTCACGCTCGAACAGCTTAGGAGCTAGCTCCTCAACATGATGATCAAGTCCCTGAATATACTCAATAGCCTTTGGTCCGGCAACCATTCCTCCATGGATCGAGGAGACGAGAGAGTTGGCCCCAAGACGATTGGCTCCATGAATGGAATAGTCACATTCACCTGCGGCAAACAAGCCGGGAATATTGGTCATTTGGTTGTAGTCCACCCATAGTCCACCCATGGAGTAATGGACGGCCGGGATTATTTTCATCGGGATTTTCCGTGGATCGTCTCCCATGAATTTCTCATAGATTTCGATAATACCACCTAGCTTAAGATCCAGTTCCTTCGGGTCCTTGTGTGACAAATCGAGGTAAACCATATTTTCTCCGCCGATACCCAGCTTCTGATTGACGCAAACATCGAAGATTTCACGAGTGGCAATGTCCCGAGGTACTAGGTTCCCGTATGCTGGATATCTCTCCTCCAGAAAGTACCACGGCTTGCCATCCTTATACGTCCACACTCGTCCACCCTCGCCTCGGGCCGACTCAGACATCAGCCGTAGCTTGTCATCCCCCGGAATCGCCGTCGGATGGATTTGAATGAATTCGCCATTGGCATAATAAGCTCCCTGTTGATAGACCGCGCTTGCCGCCGTTCCTGTATTGATCACTGAGTTAGTCGTTTTGCCAAAAACAATCCCCGGACCACCCGATGCCATAATTACGGCATCGGAAGAAAAGGCTCGCAGCTCCATGCTACGCAAATCCTGAGCTGTAATGCCGCGACAAGCACCATTGTCGTCAAGGATGGCTGAGGTAAACTCCCAGAATTCATATTTGGTGACGAGTCCTGCCGTCTCGTAGCGCCGCACCTGCTCATCCAAGGCATACAAGAGTTGCTGTCCTGTGGTTGCCCCAGCAAAGGCCGTACGATGATACTTGGTTCCGCCAAATCGGCGGAAATCAAGGAGTCCCTCGGCGGTGCGACTAAACATGACCCCCATCCGGTCCATCAGATGGATAATTCCCGGCGCTGCCTCACACATCGCTTTAACCGGAGGTTGATTGGCTAGGAAATCCCCACCGTAGACCGTATCATCGAAATGCTCCCAAGGAGAATCTCCCTCCCCTTTTGTATTGACTGCACCATTGATGCCGCCCTGAGCACATACGGAATGAGAACGCTTTACCGGAACAAGTGAGAAAAGATCGACGGGAACGCCTGCCTCCGCAGCTTTAATTGTCGCCATAAGTCCAGCTAATCCTCCGCCTACCACGATGATCTTCGTACTCGACATCCTTGTCACCTATCCTTTCGCCACAAAAGCCGCCGTCTGCTCAAATTCCGGTCCTGCAAAAGCACTCAGCGTCAGCAGGAACATGATCGCCATCACGATAAAAAGTCCCATACAGATATAACCCGATATCCGTTGAGCCCGCGGTCCAATCGTAATCCCCCAACTAACCAGAAACGACCACATGCCATTCGTAAAATGAAAGCAAGCGGCTAGTGTACCGATAACATAAAAGCTATAAGCATATGGATTCATGATGATTTCATGCATACGTGTACCCAGCTGGTCATGCGTCAGATTGCCGAGCGCAAGCTGTATTCGCGTTTCAAAGACATGCCAAGCAATGAACATGAAGGTAATAATACCGGTGATTCGTTGTAGCATAAACATCAGATTACGGTAATAGCCATAATGACTCACGTTATTCTTCGAGCTAAAAGCCACATAAAGCCCGTAGATCCCGTGATAAAGCAGTGGCAACCAAATTAGGAGGATTTCTAAACCAAGTACAAGCGGGAGACCATTAATCCAATCAATTTTCTTCTGAAATCCAGCCTGCCCTTCGTTATAAGCGGAATAATTCGTCAGCAAGTGCTCAATTAGGAAAAAACCAATCGGAATGACGCCAAGCAGTGAATGGATTTTGCGATAATAATACGAGTTCCGATTCATATAGAATCAAGCCCCCCAAAATACCGATTTTTCCTGTCCCCTACAAATAAACCAAAAAGGCGTGCTTGAATACTCAAGCACAAAATAAAATTCATTATTATTATATAACTATTATAC
>JAIMBU010000485.1 GCA_023511325.1 Gorillibacterium sp. | reverse complement strand
ATTTCCCAGCTTTTTCATTTGTATTTAGCTAATGGGTTGAAGATCTAAATCAGCGCTAAGAATCAGACCGGATGGCGCCCGGAAGAGAACGATTTATGGATAGGGGTAGTGAATAATGAAGTTGAAATCTTTGCGCCATGAGTTATCATCGATCGTCCACAATAAGAAGGTATTGATTCCGGTAATTGCAGTCATGCTCGTTCCTTTGCTGTATTGTGGCATGTTTCTCTGGGCCTTCTGGAATCCCTACGAGAAAATGGATATGCTTCCGGTTGCTGTTGTTAATAGTGATCTAGGCGCTGAGCTTCAAGGAAAGACGATGAATGTTGGTAAGGACTTAGCGAAGAATTTGAAGGATAGCAAAAATTTTGATTGGCAGTTTGTGAGCAAGGAGCAAGCGGAGAGCGGACTCGCCGATCAGACGTATTACATGGCGATTGAGATCCCAGCAGACTTCTCCCAAAAGGTGACAACGGTTATGGATGAGAAACCTCAACAAGCCGAGGTCTTATACATTCCTAACGAAAGCTACAATTTCCTTGCTTCGCAGATCGGTACGTCGGCGATTGAGAAGATTAAAGGAGAGCTGTCGCGCAATGTGACGGAGGCCTATTCCAAAACCATATTCGAAAGTGTAGGAACGCTAGTCGATGGTATTAGCCAGGCTGGTGACGGCGCAACGAAGCTAGCAGACGGCTCGAAGGAATTGGATAGCGGAGTCCAAACTGTGAAGACAAACCTGACCAAGCTGGCAAGCGGGGCCATTGACCTAAAGAATGGTGTGCAGTTGGTCGATGCGAACACCGGTAAGCTAGTCAGCGGTGCTGAAGAGCTGAAGACGGGTGTACAAACATTAGACAGCAGTGTAGGTCAATTAGCTACGGGCGCAGTCAATCTGCAAAAGGGAGCCGAAGCTGTAGATACGGGGCTCGGCAAGCTTGTTCAAGGAGCGGCACCCCTTAAAGCAGGTGTCGCCACACTTAAGGCAGGCGCTGTCTCCTTAACGGGTGGATTGACAGGCTTGAACAAGGGCGCAGGCGATCTCGCAGGCGGACTCGCTCAATTGCAGCAAGGCGGTAGTCAATTAGCGACTGGAGCTGCGCAAGCGGCTGGTGGAGCAACTCAGCTCGAACAAGGATTGAACACTTCTAAAGAAGGCTTGACGAAGTTGTCCGCTGGTTCGCAGGGCGTGAGTGGAGGCTTGGAGGCTTATGTTCAAACTCATCCAGAGCTAGCCAACGATGCGGCTTTTACGAAGCTGCTGGCAGCAAGTAAAAGCGTCACGCAAGGTCTTACCTCGGCCACGGATGGTCAAGATAAGCTCATTGCTGGGGCCAAGCAATTGGAGGCTGGATCGGTACAGATGAAGGATAGTCTGAACCAGTTCAGTGGCAAGTTAGCCGAAGCGCAAGCGGGTGGTGAGCAACTTGCTGCTGGGAGCAGCCAACTGCAAACTGGCGCAGGTCAGCTGGAAGGCGGTCTCGACCGCTTGGCGGGCGGTGCAGACCAGCTGGTGACAGGGGCCACGCAACTGCAAGTGGGCACCCATCAATTGGCCGCAGGCGCGAGTACTTTAGCGGGCGGCACCGGGCAGCTGACGGCGGGCACGCACAAGCTGGCTGCAGGCGCAGATCAGCTAGCCAACGGCACCGCACAGCTTCGCGACGGTGCAAGTAAGCTAGCGGGCGGTGCCGTGCAGGTAGCGGGTGGAGCCACGCAGTTGGATGAAGGCGCCAGCCAACTGGTAACAGGCGCCGATCAATTGGCGGCTGGCAATGCGGAGCTGGCGAGCAAGCTGACGGATGCGAGCAAGCAAACCGGCAGCCTCAGTGTAAGCGAGGCTAACGAGAAGATGTTTGCGGGTCCTGTTGGTGTGACCGAGAATAAATTCACGGAGGTACCCAATTACGGGACGGGGTTCGCACCTTATTTTATCTCCCTTGGTTTATTTGTCGGAGCCTTGTTGTTGACCATTGTCTTCCCCATGAAGCAACCCGTGATTGCTCCTAAATCCGGATTGAATTGGTTCCTAAGCAAGTTTCTTATTATTGTGGGTGTGGGGATATTCCAAGCGGTATTCCTCGATACCATCTTGCTCACAGTACTGCACTTGAAGGTACAGAACATTCCTTTATTCATATTAATGACGATCTTTACAAGTGTAACGTTCATGACCATCATTCAGTTCTTGGTCACGGCGTTTGCCGATGTAGGTCGGTTTATGGCCATCGTGTTGTTGATCTTCCAATTGACAACATGTGCCGGGACCTTCCCCGTGGAATTATTGCCGAACTTCTTGCAATTCTTCCATAAGCTGCTTCCGATGACGTATTCGGTGTTCGGCTTCAAGGATGTGATCTCTGGTGGTAACTACACCTCAATGTGGGAGAATGCTGGTTTTCTCTTCATCTACATTGGCGTCTTCGCTATGCTGACACTAGGTTATCTCACGCTTAGTCTAGGCAAGAATACAGAGTCAGAAGAGCATGAGGTAAGTTTGGCACTTTAAGCTCATCCTTGTAAAAAGACGGGGCTGGCTCAAAAGGCTAGTTCCTAATGAACAAATCCCAAAATCAAAACAAAAAGTCCGCCATGACCACGATAAAAGTGGAAATGGCGGACTTTTTTTCTGAAGAATTAATACTCAAAGTGGGAGGAGCAAAAGCCAAGAGTGACTTTTGCTACCCTCATATGCTTATCCATAACTCCACTTGGTTATGCTGGCAAGACTCTGACAAAGCGTGAGGGGAGTCAGTCCTTGGCATCCTGCGAAAGATCAGAGGGACGCTTGCTATCCTTGATCTCCACTCGGCTGATCCGATGTTGTACCATTGCCCTGACGGTGAAGGTAAGCTCACCATAGTGTTCAGTTTTACCTTCACTGATTCCAGGGAACCTCTCAAACAGCCAGCCGCTAATGGTACTGGCCTCCTCCCCTTCTAGCTCAGTATGCAGTAGATTGTTGATATGGGTGAGGGATAGCTTACCATCGACAATATAATGATTTTCCGCGAGCTGTTCGATATCCGCTTCTTCCTCAGCATCAAACTCGTCACGAATTTCCCCGATGATTTCTTCAATAATATCCTCAAGCGTCAAGATTCCGGAGGTGCCGCCAAACTCATCGACCAGATGCGCCAGATGCACACGCTCACGACGCATGCGGGACAGCAGATCCTTTATCGGGATCGTCTCCGCAGCTGTCAGAATGGGATGGATGATCGTTGTAAAATCAAGCAGCGGATTATCGTCATATTCCAGAAAAAACTCCTTGGTGTTGATCACGCCGATGACATGATCCTTGCTGTGTGAAACGACGGGGAAACGAGTATATTTTTCCTCCTTGATGATAGCAAGATTCTCCTGAAGGGTATTTGCTGTATAGAGACAGACCATATCCATTCGCGGAATCATAATCTCGCGGGCAAGCAGGTTGTCGAAGTTAAAGATGCGGTCAACATAGCCAAACTCCTCTTGATTGATCTTGCCGCTTACATAGCTTTCCGACAGGATGATCCGCAGTTCTTCCTCAGAATGGGCTTCTTCACCTTCGGTTGCTGGTTTGACACCGAACAGACGAACAATACGGTTAGCGGAGCTATTCAGTGTCCAGATAAAGGGGTACATAATCTTATTGAACCCGATGATCACAGGGCAGAACAAGAGACA
>JAIMBU010000484.1 GCA_023511325.1 Gorillibacterium sp. | reverse complement strand
CCTTATAAGAGTAATGATCAACAAATGGACATCCAAGCGTCATTATTGCACATAAACGAGCAGCAAAAAGAAGCGATCCAATTAAAATATTTGCATGATCTCGACTACCAAACCATAGCGGAGATGACCAATGTGTCGATTGGAACCGTTAAGTCAAGGGTTTTTGAAGGTTTGAAACGGCTCAGAGATTATTATAGGGGGGAACTTGATGAGTAACGTCGAGAAACGATTAGCTGAAGAAAAGAAGCATATGGAATCCATAACAGCACCAGAAGAATTAGAAATAAGATTAAGAAGTGCTTTAAATACGGCTACTCCAAAAAGAACGAAACGGATACCACAAATTTGGAAGATCGCAGCAGTCCTATTTATTGTTTTAGTTATATCGGGAAATAATTATAATGCTTTTGCTTATTATGGCAAGCAACTACTTGGATTTGATCAATTAATTCATGGCACGTTAAAACAACTTAATGATGAAGGTATGGGACAAAGCATTGAGAAAAAGACGAAGTTAGAAGACGGAACAGATATGATGGTTAACGCCATTATGTCAGATGCCAATCAATTGGTTGTTTATTACACGTTAACCAACCCAAATGGGATAAAGGACAATACGGGTGCTTTTTTTACCCCTACAAGAATAAGTGGCTTTTTAACCAATTCAAATACAGTATCAGGCTCGACAGTCATCAATGAGAACCAAACGGAAATTAAAGGAATGATGACTTTTGATGGCGTAAGTCCTTTTTCAAAGGAATTAACGTTACACTTCTGGCAATCTCTTCAGAACGGTCATAGAAAAGAAGGAGCGATTTCTTTTTCCTATAATCCCAATGAAGCATTACAAACTGAGATTAAACAGTCGATTCAGAAGGAATTTAAATTCGACAAAGGCACGATTACCTTCGATTCGATCACAGCCACACCAACATTGACCGTAATCAATGGAACGTTGCATGTCGAAGACCTTGCTAAAATCGGTCATGGGTTAGGCGGAATGGATGTGTTAGGCGGAATAAAACTAATGGCAAATGGAACGCCAATAGCATTAATTGGTAGTGACATTCAATTATCACATGGAACAGAATTCTACAACTTCTCCATTCGCTATGATTCATTGCCCAAACAGCTGGATTCACTAGATCTAGTCATAAAGGAGTTTGACGGATATCAAAAACTTGAAGAAAAGCTATCTTTGGCTTCGGTAGCTGATGAGCCGTTTACTCTTGATGGTAAGGAATTATGGGTTAAGAGTGTATCAACGACTTCACAAGGCGTTGAAATAAAAATAGTTACAAATGAAGATGTGAGGCCTGATGGTATATCGATCGTAACGAAATCGGGGACAACGCCTTTAAAAACGACAGAACATAACCAAACAAAGCAAGCAGATGGCAGATTAATGGAGGAACTAACCCTGGTATTTGACACCTTAACGGAGCCCGACTATCTTCTAATCGAAGGTATGTACTACTTGAAAGCATACAATGAGGTGATAGAGATACCAATTGAATAAAAGGTGAAATTGTAACTAACTGCACACGAACCAGAATTGACCGCCTCTTTATGGGGCGGTTTTTCTTTTGGTCAGAAATAAACAGCAAGTACTTTCATGCAATCACCATTATTGCATGTTTATATTCAGTTTAAATAAGTCAGTTATTATCCTTATAGATTCAGTTGTCTAGGAGGAATAGCAAATGCAACATGTACAAAGAACGAAAACAGCGCCAAACCATGGCGATTGGGCCATCGAGGCGCAGGGACTCGTCAAAACCTATGGAAGCAACCGTGCGGTTGATGGTGTAGATCTCCATGTGGGTACCGGTATGATCTACGGCGTGCTCGGCCCGAATGGAGCAGGAAAGACGACCGCAATCAGAATGCTGGCTACCTTATTACGACCGGATGCAGGTTCGGCACGCATCTTCGGGCATGATGTGGTGAAGGAGCCGCATGTTGTGCGTCAACTAATTGGCGTGACCGGTCAGTACGCCTCGGTCGATGAGTCACTCAGCGCGACCGAGAATCTGGTCATCTTCTCTCGATTACTTGGACTGGGACATACTGAGTCCCGACGCAAAGCAGTGGAGCTGCTGGAGGAATTTGGTTTGACGGAAGCCGCAAAACGTCCATTAAAAAATTTCTCCGGTGGTATGCGCCGTCGGCTGGATTTGGCGGCAAGTCTCATTGCCCAGCCACCGCTCATTTTCTTGGACGAACCAACTACCGGACTAGATCCGCGTACGCGCAATCAGATGTGGGATACGATCCGGCGGTTGGTAAAGACGGGTTCAACTGTATTGTTAACCACACAATACCTTGAAGAGGCAGATCAACTGGCTGACCGGATCGCAGTTATCGATCGTGGCCGGGTTGTTGCCGAGGGCACCGTAGATGAACTGAAAGCATCGGTCGGTACCTCGTCGCTACACTTAAGGGTTAAAAACCCGCATGATCTCGAGAATGCCCGTCAGACCATTGAACAGGTGCTCAAGGTACAGGCCAATGCAACGGGAGAAATCGGAAAGATTACTGCACCGATGGGCAACGTTGATCGTGTCACCGACCTGCTGATCGCTCTCCGCCAGGCAGGTATCTCCTTGACCGAAATGAGTGTGCAGAAACCAACGCTTGACGAAGTATTTCTGACCCTCACCGGTCATGGTGTGAAAGAGGACGAGGGGCAGGCGTCAGATAAATCGAAACATGTAGCGGGGGTTATGGTATGAATACTTCAATAAAGCCAGGTATTGATCGCCAATTGAAAAACCATACGAGCTTTAGACAGTCCGTTCGCAATTCATTGACGATGGCGTATCGAGGTCTGCTGAAAATTCGGCGCACACCGGAGCAATTATTTGACGTCACGCTCCAACCCATCATTTTCACTCTGATGTTTACCTATATCTTTGGCGGAGCCATCTCTGGAGACATACAGAATTATTTGCCAGTCATTATCCCAGGCATTCTCGTGCAGACCGTGATCACGACTTCAATCGTCACTGGCGTCCAGCTGCGTGAGGATATGGAAAAAGGTGTGTTTGACCGATTCAAGTCACTGCCCATCTCGCGAATTGCCCCGCTTGCGGGAGCCCTGCTCGCAGACACCATCCGCTATACAATTGCAACTGTGCTCACTTTTGTCATGGGATACATCATGGGCTTACGGCCTGAGGGTGGCATCGGAAACGTTGCTCTTGCCGCGCTTCTCGTAATTGTGTGTTCTTGGGCTATCAGTTGGATCTTCGCCTTCTTCGGTGTAATCGCCCGTACAGCATCAAGCGTACAAGGGATATCAATGCTTGTGTTGTTTCCGCTAACCTTTCTGTCTAACGCGTTTGTACCAGTCGATACCATGCCAAATTGGCTGCAATGGTTTGTCAATGTGAACCCGATTTCGCACCTTGTAACGGCTGTCCGTGAGTTGGTCAATCAAGGAACTGTAGGCAGCGATCTGGTTTACTCCCTCGTTGGTGCAGCGGTCATTGTAGCGATCTTCGCACCGATTACAGTACGCGCATATATGAGACGCACCTAGACTTTCTCAATTCTAGTTGTGTGAAAATAAAAGATAGATTGCTACAATAATTAAAGAACATCCCATGACAATATTAAAAACCTTAATGCCGTTCTTTACTCTTGTAAGGAATTGTAATTTGGAACCAAG
>JAIMBU010000483.1 GCA_023511325.1 Gorillibacterium sp. | reverse complement strand
AGTTATAATTGTCGGCAATGCTCCAATCTGGCGCCACAATCAACGTGAATAGACGGCCATAGCATACACCTGCCTGCTCATCCCGCTTGAGCGGAAGCGTTCCGGAGGTATACACCATCACCCCTTCGCTAGCGTCAGGGTGATAAAGCAGACCCTCGGCTTCAAGCCGCGTGCATACAGCCGTATAGTCGCACGGTTCATCCGTTGTGAGCTTGAAATAACGGGTGATTATCTTGGCACTATTACCAATCACCCGGCCAATAAAGGAAATGTAGGTAGACAGCGTGAATCGCCCATTGATTTCGATGATCGGCAGAATCATTCCCTCCTCTGTAATGATCGAGTCAATACCCGCCACACCGGTATACCCGATAGCATGGAGGAATTCGCCAATTCTTTCCCCATATTGCCTGTAACGCGCTGCCTCATCGCCTTCCCAGAGAACAGGAAATCGGGAGCCAATATAAACCGTATCCCGCAGCATTTGCCGCTTCAACGAGAACACCTCAACAATACCTTCGGGCGATACATAGATTTGATAATTTACGTCGTCTTTTTTACGATACCAGCCTTCTACCAGCCAGCGTGCTTCTGGGTGGGTGCGAGCGTATCGGTTTAGGCGCAACAGCAAGGAATTAAGCTTGTCTATGCCATCTACAATATATAATCCCTTGCCGGAAGCTCCATGAGGTTCTTTAATAATGACCTTCTCAAAATAAGCAGGTCTACTGGTAAGTTCAATATAGGTTTGGCGAATTTCATCTGCCGAACTGCATACCTTACCTTGACACACTGGAAGACCCAGAAGCTCACCGATCTCCCGATTGCGGATCTTATCATTGACGGCGGCATTAATCTCTGCTGGAGAAGCCATAAGCTTAAGTCCCGTTCGACGAGTGATTTGCTCCTCCAGATGAGTAGTAGCATAAGGCACGAAGCATACCTCATGCTCGGTCAAAGCCAGTTGTTTAAGCTCATCTAACAGGTTATCATCCTGTAGCACTAGCTCAGAGATGGGGGTTCGGTCGTCGCTACCCTGGGGAACAAGGATATGTGGGAGGCTAAACCCCCACTGCTCAAGCCTATTTAGATAGGCGCGGTCCGGATACTCACGCAGAATCAACACATCCTGTGCACGGCAGAGCAAGAGATTCATCTCTTCAATTCGCCCGACAATACGATCCTCGTTCACGTCAACAATTCCTGGCTGCAGCGGGTTCCAATATTTTTCCGCACCGATGTTCAGTAGCCAGACGATAATGCCGCGCTCCCGTTCTTCAGTTAAGAGTCGGATCAGGTTGAGGAAAGCAACAGGTTTACTCGGAGCATCAGACATGGATGGCGCGTTCCACTTCCTTCTGTTGGAAAGATTGCTGTCCGCGCAGGAAGTTTTCCGCTATCCCCCTTTCTCTAAGCACAAGCTCTTCTCCCTGGTAACAGAGGACTTCGACTGGAAGCGGGTGACTGAGGAATAGCACTGGGCTATGCGTAAGCCCGTACGCTCCAGAACGTTCTACCACCAGGAGATCACCGGACTCCGGAGGAGCCAAATGCACCTTTTGACCGATGACATCTGTAGGGGTGCATAATGGACCCACCACGTTAACCTCTTCCGTTTCAAGTTCACCTTTATCCAATAACCGCATGGGAAAGTTATTGCGAACGTATCTACCTAGGAAAGCGCTGGACGCATGTTGATTAGAGCCGCCGTCACAGACGACAAATTTTGTTCCCTTGCAGGATTTCACGTACAGCACTTTAGCTAGAAAGACGCCGGACTCCGCCAGTAGAAAGCGGCCACTCTCTACCCCAATTCTCATCCCGCTCAGCCTATCTTTGAATCGGTACCAAAGCTCGCCCAACTCAAGCCTAAGCTGGTTGGCATCAAAGGCCTGTTCACCCGGAAAATAAGGAATCCCGAAGCCCCCACCTAGATCTAGGAATTGCAGTGATAATCCGCTAGCTGCCGAAAGCTCCAGGGCAAGCTGGATGATTTTCTCCATTGTACGGACCAGCACTCCGGCATCAAGAACCTGAGAACCGGTGAACACATGTAGCCCGATAAACGATAGGCCGGGCATCGCCGCAATCTCAGTTAACGCGTCCACGGCAAGGGACTGATCGATCCCAAACGGGCTAGGGACACCTGTCATCTTCAGTCCTGCGCCTGCGGGTTGGAAGTCTGGATTAATCCGCGCAGATACTTGAACCACTGTACCTCGTTCGATAGCAAGACTGCCTATCAGACGCGCCTCTTCTACGGATTCAACATTAATGCTATAGATGCCATGGTCTACAGCCATAGTCAACTCACGTTGAGTTTTCCCTGGGCTTGTCCAGATGATATCTTGCGGCTGAAACCCTGCCTCCAAAGCAACAAGCAACTCTCCCGCTGAAGCGACCTCGACAGAGCTACCCAACTGGCGGAGCAACTGACAGACGCCTAGTAGTGGATTGCACTTAACAGAATAGAATACTTCGAAACCAGTAGGAAGACAGCTTGTTAGCAGTCGATAGCGGTCTTCAATAACATCGCCGTCATACACATATAGCGGAGTTTCAAGCTGCTCGGCAAGACGCCGCAGACGAGTATCTTGGGGTTCCTTTAGAATGGTCATCGTACACCTCCTATAATTGCGGGTGCTTCTCCCCCCACGCGAAACGTGTGGAAGCTTCCCTGATGATAGATTAGGGCATCATTGTAGAACAACGGATTGCTATCGAAGGAATTCATCAAGCTGATGTATTCGTTATCCAACTGATCCCCATTATAGATGGCAATCAGAATGAGGCGTTCAGGAAAAGACGGATGAGGACAAGATATCAGAGCGAAATAGTCACCCTCAAAGCATTCCCCACTCCAAATGATGTGGTAGGCATCCGCCGTTAGTCCGATGTCAGCCAAAAGTTGCTGTTGAAGCGATGATTTAGCTCTAGCATCCATAATCAGCACAAGGTTTCGATCCCCGGTTTCGGATAATTCCAGATCGGCTTCCTGGCAGAGCTCATAGCGATAGAAAATGTAACGGTCGCGAATTGGATTCTGCAGCAAATAGGTCAGCTTGGTAACGAATCCCCCTCTGACTGTGGGTTTAACAACAGCGCAACGACTCATGTAGAGCTGCTTGATTCCCATCTGCTGCACATCCACAATGACATCGTTATACCAATGCTCAAATGTCTTCTGGGAGAGGGATTCCGTCATGGTTAAGGTAGACAGATGTTCTGATGTTGCTAACTCAATCCGGGTATAGTCACTGAGCATGACGTGGTGAGCGCAGCCATTGACCATGAGCGTTACGTTTGGTTCCAGCTCCAAATCCTGTCGACTGAGTACTATCAACAAGCTGTCGATATTCATCGTCTCAATCTCAATCATTTCCGGAGTCAGGATATCCGCTTGAACTCGAGTAAGCTCTCCCGGCTTAGCCAGTCGCTTGATTTGTAGCCAGTGGGATTTCACAAAGCAAGGGTCCGTTGGTGTAAAAACGAGCCAGCGGGGAAAGCGTTCGCGCTTCAACCGGATCAGCCGCTGCATCAGCGCTTTGGAATTGTGGAGCGTATTCATCTCGTTATGCATAAATCCGCTATAGATAGCTATTTGGGCGCCGGGCATCCGTCCCAGCAGGTCAATCAGCCGCGTACTGTTAAAAAACCAGTTTTCGTAGGCACAGAGGGCAAGGA
>JAIMBU010000482.1 GCA_023511325.1 Gorillibacterium sp. | reverse complement strand
AATCGACCTTGATCTTGACCTGCCCAAAACTGAATATCGCGGCAATGAAGAATTGATTCAGCAAATTTGGATTAATCTAATAAACAATGCGATTAAATTTTCCCGCCAATCTGGGGTGATTAAGGTTCGCTTATTTCATGCAGGCAAATCAACTGTTGTTCAAGTTATTGATCAAGGAATCGGTATCCCCGGGTCATCACTGGAGAGAATCTTCGAAGAATTCTATCAGGCGGATAACTCTCATGCTAATGAAGGGAATGGTCTGGGGCTGGCAATTGTTAGAAAGGTTGTTGAATTATGTGGTGGGACGATCTCTGTTCAGAGCACACCGGGGAAAGGCACAACCTTTACTGTTACTTTGCCTTAATATAAAAGCTGCCCACAAACGTATATCCTTGGTGAACAGCTCTTAGGAGGTGGTTGGGACATGTCCCTGGTGATCATCGTGGAAGGAAAAAATGACAAGAGTCGCTTGCGGAGACTCTTGTCAGATGAAGTCATGATCCTGTGTACCTTCGGCACTCCTGGCTCGAAGAAGCTCGCAGAGCTAAGAAAGCAAGTGAAAGATCGGTATGTGTACATATTCGCAGACAACGATGCTTCTGGCAAAAGAATTCGGGCGATGCTCAGCGATCCGTTTCCCGACGCCGAGCAGATCTATACCCGCCGCGGCTACGCTGGTGTAGGAGGTACACCGAATGAATATTTAATTCAACAGCTGGAAAAAGCGGGCCTGGAGGAGTACATTTTGTACCCGCCTGCAGACCCGCTTCCATCTGGCAGTGAATGATCATCCAAGAAATGCCTTGTGTTAATGAATATTGAGGAAGGATTGACCTCTACGTTTATATTGCCTTAAGCCTTTCCTTTATTTCTAGCGCAAGCTCCAAGGCTTGTATGGCCTGATCCAGTGTGATCTGTGATTCAGAATCGGCTTGAAAGCAATGGAGAGCGTGCTCAAGACTTTTGGCGAAAGGATCGACCTTAGCTAAAACGATCGATTGTTTCCCAAGCGCCGTATATTCATCTAAGGCCACTTCGATACGCCCCGCATAGTCGCTTTCCGTAAATACAAGTTTGGCCTGCTCGAAGTAAGCTTCATAACCAACGGTAAATGGATAGGAATCAGGCATTTGTGAAGAGGTAATGACTTCGGTAAGTATATCCTGATGCTCAAAGGATACTCGAACCAGCGCCTGCTCTTGATTTGCTAGTTCAGCCCCCCAAAGGTTGAATTTGTTTGGTGCCCCTAGTAGCCAGGTGACAAAATCTAATTCGTGGATCATCAGATTTGTTGCGATGGTACTAAACCCTAGATCACCCCACAGTGGTGGGGTTTCTCTTTTTAAGGAGAGGGATAGGAGCTTGCCATATTTCTGTTCTTGGCAGGCAGCATATAGATATTGATAAGGCGGATCAAACTTAATGAACTGGTTGACGATTATTTTACCATCGTACTGTTCCTCTGCCTGCTTCATCGCTCGCGCGTCTTCGAGAGTAAGGCAGACGGGTGTCTCGCAGAATACCTGCTTCCCCTTTGCCAATGCTTGGACAGCATATTGCCGATGTAGCTCGGGGGGTAAGCAAATATCGATCACATCGATCTCGGGATCAAGCATAATAGCGGCTATATCATTGGATACCTCTACCCCAAACTCATCTCGGAGCTTTTGCAGCTTGGATTCATTCCTGCCGAATACAATAATTCCCTCTACATCATTTATTTGTTGCAAAAGCTGAACATGATACGAGCCAAATCCCGTCCCTAACACTGCAATCTTCATCATCAACAACTCCTCATCAGTATAGTTCTATGATACATTTATATTGTTGACAGCTAAGTGTCAGCAATATAAATGTATCATCAGAATAGTTGATCTGGATGATTCGTTGGAGGGTACATGTTGAGAATACATCGATTGATTGCCATTTTATTATTAGTTGAATCAAGAGGGAGAATGAAGGCGAAGGATCTCGCCTTCGCTTTAGAAACCTCGGTACGTTCCATTTATCGAGATATCGATATCCTCGCGGAAGCTGGAATTCCGCTTGTGACCACACCCGGTCCAGGTGGCGGAATTTACCTGATGGAAGGGTATACGGTTAATCTCAAACAGCTGAATGGAGAAGATGTGGTTAACCTCTACCTGACGGGAATGGGGATCTACGCTGGCGGACAGACGGAGTCTGGCTTGAAGCTGAAGAATGCGCTGCTCAAATTGGAGCAGACCTTACCACCTTCTTACCAGACGGATATCAAGAAGGCGAAAGCTCGATTTTACTTCGATGATACGCCATGGTGGACGGAACGTGTAATCATTCCTTGCTTGGAAATATTGAGGTTAGCTGTTTGGCGGTCGCGAAAGATCAAGATCCATTACAGCAAGGTAAACGGTGAGAATTCCTTGCGCATAGTACAGCCCTATGGTCTTGTGGTGAAGAAAGCAGATTGGTACCTTGTTGCCTATTGCCAGGAGGTGCAAGACATTCGCACCTTCAAGTGCGCGAGAATCATCAGAGCTGAACAGTTAGAAGAAGATTTTGTCATCCCTCCTGACTTTTCACTCGAGCAGCAATGGAGTCAGCAAGAGACGTCGTTTAAGCAGGTCTGCAAAGAGCAAGAATACTATCCTGTAGTGATTAAAGTCGACGAGTTGCAGACGAATATAGGGAGCAAGCTGGAGGTCGTTCAGACATTACACGAGGGAAGACAACTTGTTATGACGGTAAATATGTTTAGCTGGGAAGCCGCTAGCAAGGATGTTATAGAAATCATCGGTCAAGTTGAAGTCATCGAGCCTCCGGTGCTTAGGCAATTTGTGAGGGAGCATTTAATGAAGCTTCAAGAATTGTATGTGTAGCCCGATTATTGGTAATAACTCGGCCAAATTTATTTGTTAAAGGAGAGTCGCCATTAGCGTAATTTTACCTTGGTAAAGTGTTCCTCATGGGTTGAATTAGGGCTAGGAGTCATGTATATTATAACGATAGGTAGGTTACCTAACTAAATATATGAACTTACAGCCGACTGTCCGAATTAAATTGTCAAAGAGATAAGGAGAGGAAGATCGTGGAAGTAGAAGAATTAACGCAGAAGAAGAAAGTGACCATCATGATTGCCCTCATGGCAGCTATGGGGTTTGCGGCGATTAATCAGACAATTGTAAGTACAGCAATGCCGCGTATTATCGCAATTCTTGGTGGAATCGAGCTTTATACGTGGGTAATTACCATTTATATGCTTGCCTCAACAATTGTTACGGTTATTGTTGGAAAGCTCTCGGACATACATGGCAGAAAGCCGTTTTTGCTCGCGGGAATTATCTTTTTTAGTATCGGGGCTTTTCTGGCCGGTACGTCAACAAGCATTTATCAAATGATTACCTATCGTGGTATCCAGGGGGTTGGGGGCGGAATCCTGATGTCGGCCACGGTAATGGCTGTCGGTGATTTGTTTGCTCCCCGTGAACGCGCCAAGTGGACGGGAGTCATGATGGCGATATTTGGTTTCTCTAGTGTGCTTGGACCTACACTTGGCGGATTTATGATCGATCATATGCCTTGGCATTGGATCTTCTGGATATTCCTCCCTTTAGGATTCGTTGCTTTTTTTATGATCTGGAAAATGTTCCCTAACTCGAAACGAAAGACCTCCGAGTCGATCGATTATTGGGGTGTTTCATTG
>JAIMBU010000481.1 GCA_023511325.1 Gorillibacterium sp. | reverse complement strand
GAATTGAGGAGTAAAGCCACACTTACTTGCCGTATTGACAATGAGCACCACTTTTCCTTGATAATCTCGCAAGGGCTGAGGTTCTCCATTTAGCTTCAAGGGTGAAAAATCATAAATCGTTGTCATTAGAATCATTCCTCTCTTGGGTTAGGGTCTGTTTTTCGATATCCCTATTGTACACTTATATTTCAGTAAATTCAATTGTGTAAAATCAAATTTAATTACCAATCTGTTATTCATTTCCTTTCACTCGACTTTAGTCCGGCAAACGTACAGTCTTTGGTCGGTTTTTATCACTCGCTCTATGTCCTACACTTATTGTATAAACAAAAAAAGAGCTGTAACCAAGAGGAATACAGCTTAAATGGTGGAGGGTATCAATGTGGAAAAGCCAACAATACAGCTGATTGGAGTAACCAAACGTATCGGTGGAAAGACTTTGATCGATCATCTTAGCTTTGAGGTCCCCAAAGGTGAAGTGTTTGGATTTCTCGGACCAAACGGAGCAGGTAAAACAACGACCATTCGGATGATGGTCGGTTTAATGCGGATTACTGAAGGTGATGTGTTCATTGAGGGGTACAGCATAACCAAGGAGTTTGAAAAAGCGATTCGCTATGTGGGTGCTATTGTTGAAAATCCAGAGATGTATAAGTATTTAACTGGATATCAGAATCTGATCCATTTCGCCCGAATGGTACCTGGAGTCTCGCGAGAACGGATCCAAGAGGTTGTCCGTTTAGTCGGGCTGGAGAATCGCATACATGAGAAGGTTAAACGGTATTCGCTGGGCATGCGCCAACGCCTTGGTGTTGCCCAAGCCCTCCTACACAAACCCTCGCTCCTGATTCTGGATGAGCCAACCAACGGACTCGATCCGGCAGGCATCCGTGAGCTTCGTGACTACTTGCATAAGCTTGCTCAGGAAGAAAACATATCAGTTGTCGTCTCTAGTCACTTGCTGGCTGAAATGGAGCTGATGTGTGACCGCATTGGGATTATTCAGAATGGTCGTTTAATTGATGTAAAACTTATGAAGGATTTTGTTGCGTTTGGAGAGGCAAGTCGTTTCCTTATCGAGGTTGATTCACCAGAAAAAGCGAAGCAGACACTCACCTTGGCGCGGGATATCGAAATCGTGGAGATGGGTATCGAGGTAACAGCCGAACGCGAAGAGGTTGCCGATCTCGTAGCGGTATTGGTTCGCGAGGGCATCCGTGTATATAGCATACGCCCCTTGACCAAAAGCCTTGAGGATAAATTTCTGGAAATGACGGGGAGTGAACAAATTGCTTAATCTAATCCGCAATGAAAACATGAAAATATATCGTCGCATGCGTACCTGGATCATGTTCCTACTACTTGGAGCTCTTGTCGTAGGGATATCGATCCTTTTGGAGAAAAATCAGCCAGCTCCTGAGAATTGGAAGCAGCAAGCAATAGAAGAAAACGCATCTATTCAAAAAACAATGGATGACAATAATTTGACAGTAGACGCAGCAAGTTATTATACGAGAACAGTCGCCATTAACTATACGAAAGTAATCGCCATTAACGAATATCGCATCAAGGAGGATATCGCTCCTCCTACTGGAACCATCTGGGGTGGAGTTCTAGAGATGGGCAATCTGATTGTGTTGGTTACCATCTTCACGGTTATTATTGCTGCTGATTCGGTGGCAGGAGAGTTCTCTTCTGGAACCATCAAGATGCTGCTCATCCGACCAAAGAGCCGCGGCAAGGTCCTATTATCGAAATATCTAGCTAGCTTACTGTTCAGCTTGGGCATGCTGATCTTTCTGTTTGCTATAGCCTTTGTAACCAATGGTCTGATCTACGGGTTTGACGGAAGTACGCTGGTTAACCTCTATGCATCCAGTGAAGGGATTGTCCACGAGCAAGCGATGCCCTTGCATATCCTGTCTTCCTATGGCTTGTCCTCCGTCACTCTACTGATGACCGTGACATTAGCCTTCACAATCTCTACCATCTTCCGTAGCAGTTCGCTTTCCATCGGTCTGTCTATGGCGATTCTCTTCCTAAGCGATACGATGATCCAATTTCTTAGCCGTTATTCTTGGATCAAATATTATCTTTTTGCCAACACTCACCTGATCGATTACATCGAGGGAACTCCCCTAAGAGATGACATGACCTTGTCCTTTTCTATAATGGCTCTCATTGGCTATTTCCTCTTGCTCAACTTCTTATCTTGGGGAATCTTCAGCAAGCGTGATGTAACGGCGTAGTCCATTTCTTAATTTCTTTGGTTAGGGTCTCTTTTATTGGAATAGGTCAGGATCTGGCATAAACCTTCACTGGTCGGGGAATTTTAACCCCTAATAGGAACGGGTAATCACTCGAATATCCTAAAACTGAAGGAGGAAACCTTGATGTCTGACAATAACAATGACCAAGCACCCGCCAAAAAGAGCATACGACGTACTGGATTGTTTGAAGATTTGACGCCGAACGATACCGTTACTCCGACGTGGAACGCCACAAATAGAATAAATCCAACTAATGTTCCGATGACAGACGATGGACTAAATGAGTTCGATGAAGCAGCTTTATATGATCAATCATCAGCTGAGGTGGGCGAGAGTCATTCGGAATTTGCCGCTTATCTTGCCAGTCAAATCGATTTCTCCTCTGTACCCGATGCGGATGAGATTTCTCCTAACAGTCCCGTTGACCCTGCGGCTCCCCAGACGGATGTGGTCCATGGTACAGATCTGTTAAATGGTGCGGGAGCCGAGGAAACAGAGTAACGAGTAATCGAGAGTGTGCTTAGATTATCGAAAAACAGTAAAAAGCAGAATCGCCTTGAGGGCCTTCTGCTTTTTTTGTTCCAGGAATTTTTCTGGCGATAATCATAATCGAGATACATTACCCTTTTGAATCAGACATAATAGCTGATCATCCGAAAGAGTAGATAAATCCAGCAGGTTTTGATAAGGGTCCCCCCTAAGCCCGAGGAGTTTGGCAAAAGCTGGTTCTGTCTTCACCCCCCCAAGCTTCCATTCCCTAATCAAGTTGCCAGCACTGCTTCCAGCCAGTTGGATAAGCCTATACTCGACAATCATGTGTCGGTAACCATTCTGCTCTATAGTTGGCACAGACTCCCCATACAATTCAAAATCCCAACCTTGATAACTAAAACGTACGATGGCACGCTCCCTATTGTTTACCTTTTTCAGTGTGCTGTGGAATGAGCTCATCATGTAAAGCTTTGCAGTCAACATCTCGACCCACTCTGATAAATTCTCTACATTACAGATAATATCCAGATCACTGCCAGGAATATCTAAATCAATCGGAACTGTACCAACTAGAATCGGTGTAAATGGCTTTAACCAGGCAAACAAATTCATCTCCGTCAGAATGTTGTAGACATCTCGTTGTCTTTCATTCCCCTGATTCAAATACGCTAAATCAAGAAACAAACCACTATTCAAGCTTAACCAACAGGTCACGAAAGTGCTCCTCACCCGCCTGAATCAGATAATTTCGTCCCTCCCTGATACTGCGCATAAGGGCAGCAGCCTCCCGATGAGCTAGCTCAAAATCACTTTGGCGAATGATTCGTTTGCTTAACGCTTCCTCTAATTCGTCCTCATCCAGCAAAAACAGCTGACCATCTGGCAACAGCACGACATCAAGATAAAGATCATCGCAATACGGCATGCCT
>JAIMBU010000048.1 GCA_023511325.1 Gorillibacterium sp. | reverse complement strand
CTCTTGTTCCGCAACTAATGCGACAGAATCCCCAAATAAAAACGAGTTAACTCAAGAAGAATTTATTAACAAAAGAATTGATAGTTACACTCATCAAAGCTTCAGGTTTGTAGAGAAATATGCGCTTACGGGAAAAGATCATAAGTATAGCGTTGAAGTCTCTTTAATTCCGGAATTCGGATCTTTCCCCACTAAAGAAGAAGTTTATCGCTCACTTGCCGTTTATGCTTGGAGTATAAACGAGTTTTTTCCTGAGATTAACCGCTATGACTTTACCGTATTGTGGGATGAGCGGAGTAAAAAAGAAGCTATTCATGCAGAAATTAATGAATCGGGCGTTGCGAATTTGGTTAGTAATTATACATCTGTACTTATGGACCAAAACAACAAGCTGGACAGCTCGTTTAAAATCGTGTTTACAGAAATTCTAGTATCAGATATAGCTAAAGATTGGCGTGACCGTTAACGTCTCGGGTAATAAAAAACCAACCGCAAGCAACGGTTGGTTTTTTATTGGGTGAATTTGGTTAATTCTGCTTTGTGGTCATCAGATTAATAGCTGAAACAATAGCGAGTCCTTATTTAACTCGGTGAAGGGATAACCCTTCTTAACCAAGCGCTCGATCAGTGGTTCATAATCGCCCCGTTGCTTTAGCTCAATTCCGACTAAAGCCGGACCACTCTCTTTATCGTTTTTTTTCATATATTCGAATCGGGCAACATCATCGTTTGGACCGAGGACATCCTCAAGGAATTCTCGCAAGGCTCCAGCGCGTTGGGGGAATTTAATCGTGAAGTAGTGCTTCAAGCCTTCATAAATCATCGAGCGTTCCTTAATCTCCTGCATCCGATCAATGTCATTATTTCCACCACTGATGATGCAAATCACATTCTTACCTTTAATTTCCTCACGACATAAGTCAAGAGCGGCAATGGGCAAGGCTCCTGCAGGTTCAGCAACAATAGCGTTCTGGTTATACAATTCAAGGATGGTGGTGCAGACCTTTCCTTCGGGCACCAGAACAATGTCATCAATGACATCCCGTGCGATGCGATAGGTCAATTCGCCGACGCGTTTTACGGCTGCACCGTCCACGAACTTGTCAATATTATCGAGGGTTACGACTTCGCCACGGGCGAATGCCTCCGTCATCGAGGAAGCGCCTGAAGGCTCGACACCGATTACCCGTGTGTTTGGGCTAATCGCCTTGACATAGGTACCGACACCTGCGATGAGACCACCCCCGCCAATGGTGACGAACACATAATCAACGGGAACCTTGATGTCCTCCAGCATTTCCATAGCGACCGTCCCATTCCCTGCGATGATCTTTGGATCGTCGAACGGATGGATGAAGGGCATACCGGTTTTGTCACAGACGCGCATAGCTTCGGCGAAGGCATCATCGAAGGTATCACCTGTGAGGATAATCTCAACATTGGAGCCACCAAAGAAGCTTACCTGACTCACCTTCTGGCGAGGGGTAGTACTAGGCATGAAGATTTGACCATGAATACCGAGCGCATGGCAGGAATAGGCGACTCCTTGGGCGTGGTTGCCTGCACTGGCACAAACAATTCCGCGCTCCAGCTCTTTGGGAGACAGTGAGCGGATCGTATGGTAGGCTCCACGGATTTTGAACGAGCGAACGATCTGTAAATCTTCCCGCTTTAAGTATACATTGCATTCATATTTGCTCGATAGGAACGAATCCTGAATGAGCGGTGTCCGCTTGATAACATCCTTTAGCATATGCTGTGCATAAACAATTTCCTGCATACCGACTGTTACATCATGAGGAGCTTGACTCATTACCATCCCATCCTTCATTCAGAAAATAAAAAATCCCGCCCTCTACAAGGGGCGAGACGGTTTCTCGTGGTACCACCCTCATTTACACAAGACACCCAATCTCCTCCTGCTTAAAGATAGGGACTTGTAACTCTTGACTGCGCTTATGCGCATCCCGTAAACCGGATGCCGACAAAGCCTTCCGCCCGAAACCAGATGGGTTAGCTACTCTGCGACAACAAACGAATTATTTTTCCATTTTGAAGACTAGAAACTATTAATAAAAGTTATACCTTGCGCTGTTAAAATTGTCAATTGACGAGAGCTATACAAATCAGAAATTCACTTGCTAATTAAGCAATACTTCTGTAGTTTAGCGCTTGATGAATAGAGTGTAAAGCTGACAAGTATAAATACTTGACATCTTATTATGGATCAGGTAAACTGTTCAAGGTTGATGAATGTAAAGGGTTTTTCCTTGACGGGAGGGTAAAGCGATATGACTGGAGACAACGTGCTCGACAAAACGACGCGGGTCAACCTGCTGTATGATTTTTATTCGCCACTTCTGACCGAGAAACAGCGGACCTTCTTATCCTGCTACTTTCTGGACGACCTATCCCTTGGGGAGATTGCTTCTGAATTCACGATTAGCCGTCAAGCAATTTATGAGCACATCAAGCGGGCGCAAGCGAGTTTGGAAGTTTATGAAGAGAAATTAGGCCTGCTAGCTATGCATGAACAACGTAGCCTTTGCATGATGGAATTGAGAGTAGCCGTTGAAGCACTGGATTCGCCTAGTAAAAGTGATGTTGCGGTGATTAAGCAGCAGGCGATGAAATGGATTGAACGGATGGAACGTATAGAAGTATGACTTTGATGAAATGAAGATCGAGTGAGGAGGCGTGCGTATGGCATTTGAAAGCTTATCCAGTCGGCTGCAAAATGTATTCGGAAAGCTGCGGAGCAAGGGCAAACTGTCCGAAGACGATGTGAATGAAGCATTGCGTGAGGTACGGCTTGCACTCCTCGAAGCGGACGTCAATTTCAAGGTGGTTAAGGAACTAATCAGTAAGATTAAAGAACGAGCCATCGGTCAGGAAGTTATGAAGAGCTTCACACCTGGCATGGTCGTTATCGATATTGTCAACAAAGAGCTTACCGAACTAATGGGAGGTACCCAGAGCAAGTTGGCTAAAGCCAATAAGCCACCAACCGTGATCATGATGGTTGGTCTACAGGGTGCCGGTAAAACCACGACGTCTGGCAAGCTAGCTCGGCTACTATTGAAGCAGAATCATCGTCCGCTTTTGGTAGCGGGTGACATTTATCGTCCGGCGGCCATTAAGCAACTTCAAGTGCTTGGTGAACAGGTTAATGTTCCTGTCTTCGCCCTAGGAGATACGGTCAGTCCGGTGGAGATTGCCAAGCGAGCATTACAGCACGCGAGAGACAACGGCAATGACTATCTGCTCATCGATACAGCAGGCCGCTTGCATATAGACGAAACCCTGATGGATGAACTGAAGAACATTCGTGAGCAAGTCAAGCCGGATGAGATTCTGTTAGTCGTCGATGCGATGACTGGACAGGATGCAGTCAACGTTGCGGAGAGCTTCAATAAACAACTGGGATTAACCGGCGTTATCTTGACTAAGCTAGATGGCGATACTCGCGGTGGAGCCGCATTATCCGTTAAGGCGGTTACGGGCTGTCCGATCAAGTTCGCTGCGATGGGTGAGAAGTTAGATGCTTTAGAGCCCTTCCATCCTGAGCGGATGGCCTCAAGGATTCTCGGGATGGGTGACGTACTCACCTTAATCGAGAAGGCCCAATCCGGCATTGACCAGGACAAGGCTAAAGAAATGGAGCGCAAGATGCGCACCGCCGAATTTACCTTCGAGGATCTAATTGACCAGATGGAACAGGTTAAGAAGATGGGACCTCTCGATCAACTGCTTGACATGATCCCCGGCATGAACAAAATGAAGGGTGCGCAGAATCTGCAGATGGACGACAAGCACATGGGCCGGATAACGGCAATTGTGAAGTCCATGACTAAGGAAGAGAAGCGCCATCCCGAAATCCTCAATGCAAGTCGTCGCAAGCGGATTGCGAGTGGTAGTGGAACCACCCTGCCGGATGTCAACCGACTGATCAAGCAATTTGACGAAATGAAGAAAATGATGAAACAGATGTCTGGCATGATGGGCTCTGGTGGTAAAGGCTTGAAGGGTAAAGGCCCAATGGCCAAAGGTTTAATGGGAAAAATGGGCAAAAACTCTAAGTTTCCGTTTGCTTGAGTAAGTATTAAATATTGGTTTTGGCTTTGTCAGTTATTTTAATAAGGAGGTGAAATTATCATGGCAGTTCGCATCCGTTTGAAACGCATTGGTGCCCATAAATCTCCAGTGTACCGCGTAGTTGTTGCTGAATCCCGTTCGCCCCGCGACGGTCGCTTTATCGAAGAAATCGGCACATACAACCCGTTAACCAAACCAGCAACAGTTACTCTTGACGAGGAAAAAGCGCTGAAATGGCTCCAAACTGGAGCTCAGGCTTCTGATACCGTTCGTAGCTTGTTTAGCAAAGCAGGCATTATGACCAAATTCCACGAATCTAAACTCCAGAAGTAACCGTATCCGGTTGGAGGAATGCTCATGAAGGATTTAGTGACCGTACTCGCGAAAGCGTTGGTTGATCATCCGGAAGATGTGCGTGTAAACGAAGTGGAAGACAAGTATGGCATCGTCTTCGAGCTGTCGGTTCACCCTTCCGATGTAGGTAAGGTAATCGGTAAGCAGGGACGCATTGCCAAAGCTCTTCGCACGGTTGTGACATCTGCAGCGGTGAAAGAGAATAAACGTGTGTCCGTTGAGATCATGTCTTAACGCGGCATAGGTGCCCATAAGGCAATAATCAGGTAGGGAGTCTGCTCCCGGCCATTCCCCCGGTGCTTTCGGCTGAAGGGGAGCGCCGGACAGGCTCTTTGTTCTGTTTTTTAATATCAAAGGAGGGTTGTTATGAGTGGAAAGCTCTTTAATGTAGCTAAGATTGTTAACACGGTCGGGATTCGGGGCGAACTTAAGCTGCTAACGCAGACTGATTTTCCCGATGTTCGCTTTCGTGAGGGGAATACGCTGCTCGTGATCGATCCTACTGGTAAGGTTGAAAAGGTCATGACCGTACAAACCAGTCGTCCTCACAAGAATATTTGGGCCGTCAAGTTTAAGGAAATCCCAGATATAGATGCAGCGGAGAAGTACAAGGGCTGGAGCATCAAGGTGCGTGAAGAGCATCTTCTTAAGCTTGAAGAGCACGAGTTCTACCACCATGAGATCATTGGATGCCTTGTTGTGACTGACGAAGGAGAGGAACTTGGTACAATTAGTGAGATCCTCACTCCAGGAGCTAATGATGTTTGGGTAGTCGAACGGGAGAAAGCCAAGCCTCTGCTTATTCCTTACATCGCTGATGTAGTGCTGGATGTTAATGTGCAAGAGAAACGAGTAACGGTACAATTGCTGGAGGGACTGCTGTAGGATGAGAATTGATGTGCTCACGCTCTTTCCAGAAATGTTTGAAGGGGTGTTTGGTTCAAGCATCTTGGGTAAAGCTAGGGATAAAGGACTTGTCCAGCTGAATACGGTTAATTTCCGCCAGTATTCGACCAGTAAGCACAACACGGTGGATGATTATGCCTTTGGTGGTGGCGGCGGTATGGTGCTGAAGCCTGATCCGATCTTTGCTGCCGTTGAGGACTTGATGGAACAATTAGTCGCAACGCGGATCGAGGAGCCATCAACGGCTCTCCCGTCCACAGCTATAGGTGAATCAACATCGACAGACGCACCTCCAGCTACAAACCTCAAGGCCATTCGTCCTCGCGTTATCTTGATGTGTCCACAAGGGGAAACCTTTACCCAGAAGAAGGCGGAGGAGCTTGCCAACGAGGAGCATTTGGTATTCATCTGTGGTCACTATGAGGGCTATGATGAACGGATTCGCCAGTATTTAGTGACGGACGAACTTTCCATTGGTGATTACGTGCTGACGGGTGGAGAACTTCCAGCGATGGTGATCATTGATAGTGTCGCCCGACTTTTACCTGGTGTGCTCGGTAACGAGAGTTCTGCAGTGACGGATTCTTTCAGTACGGGACTGTTGGAATACCCTCATTACACGCGACCTGCCCGGTTTCGCGACTGGGATGTACCGGATGTGTTGATTTCCGGCCATCACGCCAATGTCGAGGCCTGGCGGCGGGAGCAGTCGCTCAAGCGAACCTGGCAGCGACGGCCAGACCTGCTCCAAAGCGCTGTGCTCTCGGATAAGGAGCGAAAGCTGATTGTTCAGTGGGAGCATGAGGCAGACAGAAGCTCAGACAATGGATGACTAACTATACGAAAAATCGTTTGAACAAATATTTGCTGAAATCCCCTGATTTCTGCTGCTTATCCTGGTTATTCTATTGTTTTTTAGGAAATGTTGTGCTACGATAGCTTGTGTTGTGGTTTTTTATTCCGGTGGTCCTCTGCGCGTGACATAAACAATAAGACAACTGAAGAGCGGCATGAACACCTGTGGGGAAGGAGGGAATCCTATGAATTTGATTCAAGAAATTACGAGTGAACAACTTCGTAAAGACCTACCGAGCTTTCGCCCAGGCGATACTCTGAAGGTACATGTTAAGGTAATTGAGGGTTCTCGTGAGCGGATTCAGCTCTTCGAAGGCGTGGTAATTAAGCGTCGCGGTGGTGGAATCAGCGAAACGTTTACGGTACGCAAAATTTCTTATGGCGTTGGCGTGGAAAGAACTTTTCCATTACACTCTCCGAAGCTTGAAAGAATTGAAGTAGCACGTCGCGGTAAAGTTCGTCGCGCTAAACTGTACTACTTGCGCGGTCTGCGCGGTAAGGCAGCTAGAATCACAGAAATTCGCTAAACGACCGGGGAGCTTGTTGCTAAAGCAAGCTCCTTTTCGTTTTTTAAATACCAGAACCGTTTATGTTTCTTCTTTAAGAGGTTCTGATCTTTCACCGAAAACAGGCGACTTCAAAGACCCGAAAGAGTTTAAATGCTGATAGCATTTAACTCTGGGTCATCGGCATTTATAGGGTTTTCGAAGTTCCTTGTGCTATAATCAGGTCGTTACCATTATCTTGGTTTTAGAAAGAGAGGCCGCTTTTAATGGAATCTGAAGAAAATATACAGCCAAGCTCCACAGCAAAAAGTGAAGTATGGGAATGGTCTAAGGCAATCATCATTGCCATTGTACTCGTGGTCCTGATTCGCATGTTTGTCTTCAAGCCATTTATTGTTGATGGACCTTCGATGCAGCCAAACTTCCATACGGGAGAGCGCCTAATTGTCAGCGAGTGGATCTATCATCTTCGTCATCCGCAGCGTGGGGAAGTCGTTGTATTCCATGCACCGGAGGGGAGGGACTTCATCAAAAGAGTTGTTGCCCTTTCTGGAGAAACTATAGCAATTAAAGAAGGACATTTATATGTCAACGGCACGATATTGGATGAGCCCTATATTCAAGCAGCCATTGATGAGTATAAACAAATAAATGGTCTTGAATACAACACGGATTTCAATGAAGAAACAGTTCCTACAGGTACTGTTTTTGTTATGGGAGATAATCGGGTGGATAGCAAGGACAGCCGCATGATCGGAGCAGTCGCTTATGACAAAATTATTGGACGAGCAGATATTGTCTTCTGGCCGATAAATAAAATAAGCATAGTTAATCATAAAAAATGACATCAGTAGAAGTAGCACAGTGAGGTGAGACATGACGATTCAATGGTTCCCCGGTCACATGACCCGGGCGCGTAGACAGATCGAAGAGAAATTAAAGCTAATCGACCTTGCTATCGAGCTTTTGGATGCTCGGATACCTGTAGCAAGCCGCAATCCAATGATCGAACAGATTTTAAAAGGAAAGCCACGGCTGGTTCTCCTCAACAAGCAGGATTTGGCTGATCCTCAAGCCACGGCTGAATGGGTCGCTTATTTCCGCAGTAAAGGTCTAGAAGCGCTACCGTTTGATGCAAACACAGGCTACGGCATGAAAGAAATCGTTCCTCGTGCTAAGATTCTCCTAGCAGATAAGATCCAAGCACAGATCAAAAGGGGCATAAATCCGCGGGCTTTACGAGCGTTAATCGTTGGAATTCCCAACGTAGGTAAATCAACACTAATTAATAAATTGGCTGGCAAGAAGGTTGCCCTCACAGGTGATCGTCCGGGTGTGACCAAAGGGCAGCAGTGGATTAAGACCAATGTTGATCTGGATCTGCTCGATACCCCAGGTATCCTCTGGCCTAAATTCGAGGATGAAGCCGTTGGTATGCGGTTGGCAGCAACCGGTGCGATTCGTGATCAGATTCTTAACACGCAGGATGTTGTTTTCTATGCCTTGCGTTATCTGATTCCCCATTATTCGAACATGCTGCAAGCGCGGTATGAGATTGAACTTGATCTGAAGAACATTAACCTAACGAACGCTGAGGATATTATCGGCGTGATGGAACTCATCGGACGCAAGCGTGGTTGTCTGATCAGTGGCGGTAAGATTGATCTGGATAAAACGTCTACCTTGTTTCTGAAGGACCTTCGTGCGGGCAAAATCGGTCGTATCACCTTGGAGAGACCTTAAAAACGGCTTCTCGATGCTGTAGATGATAAGTAGGAAGCCATTTCTAGTCTGCAGCATCGGTCGAGCTCCTCCCCACGCTCACCCCTTTTTAGTTAGTATCATGATACCGTTGGCCACCTAGTTAAAGGTTGGCTTTATTTTGCTTTAACCATCATTTGGCGAAACGAAGTCTTTTAATGATGAGAAGAGGGTTTATCCATGTTCATCAGCGGATATCCAGTGTACTATTAGAGATAAAAGAGCAGGAGGCGCACGAATGCTGAGTTATGAAAAAGAGCTTTGGCAGCGGGAAGGTGTCCATTACATAGCAGGAATCGATGAGGTGGGACGAGGCTGTCTTTTTGGCGACGTTGTGGCAGCGGCAGTTATTCTACCCAAGGGCATTATTCTTGAAGAGGTAAATGATTCAAAGAAATTGACTGCTAAAAAACGTGACGAGCTATACGACATCATCATGGATATAGCTTTAGCTGTTGGGGTAGCTGCTGTAAGTGCAGCGGTGGTTGATCGGATCAATATCAAGCAAGCAGCGCGACTCGCGATGAAGCAAGCATTAGAGAAGCTGCAGATCACACCGGATTATTTGCTGATTGATGCAGAAAAGGTGGACAGCCCCCTACCACAGCTTGCTATCATTCACGGGGATGCATTAAGCCAATCCATTGCCGCTGCCTCGATCATTGCCAAAGTGACTCGAGATCGCATGTGCTTGGATTGGGATTTGCAATATCCCGAATATGGCATAGCGGCGCATAAGGGCTATGCGACAAAGTTTCACCGAGCGCGAATCAAGGAGTTCGGAGTAAGCTCGCTACATAGAATGAGCTTTGTGAAGAATGTGCTGGCAGAGATGCAGGTAGAGCAGCAGGAATTTTCATTTTGAAATTTGGTGCGTCTGTTGTAGTTTCGTCGTTATCCTGGCTGGAAGCTGAGACCTTGCGTTTTGCAAGGCACTACTGCACCCGTTTACTCCTTTGGATCTCACCAATCATCTTAAAATAACGAATCGGCATGCCAGACGTATTTTGCATGAGCTGGTGGAACAGCAGTTGCTGGATGTTATTGGCGGCCAGCAGCGTAATCGAACTTACTAGCTTCGAATGTAACAACCATGGACAATATTTTAGTAGGACGAACACGCAAAAACGGAGTTATCTCTTAATCTCCATCATTTTATTACTTGAAATTAGACAGCCCGAATGAAACGGACTGAGGTGATCTTATTCTCAGGATTCCATAAGGTTTCGTTATGCTTTCGGACTCAGATGCAGCTATTTGCTTAAGTGGACTCGAATTATATACTTTTAAGGATAATAAGGGCTATACGGTCCGGAAGCCTGAATTAATGAGCCAAAAAGCAAGAATAGCTGCAATCCAGTCCGCAA
>JAIMBU010000480.1 GCA_023511325.1 Gorillibacterium sp. | reverse complement strand
GGCATATTTGACCTTGAAGAAAAGAAAGCGGTCAATCCACGGGATTTGATAGTGCGTTTTAAACGAAGAGGTTGGCTGTTCAATGGACATAGCCATAGCAGTAAATATTTATTTCTTGTTCCTACAGATCTCAAAACACGGTTTTGTGAGGCTGTCGCCCATCGCTTTAGTTCAGAGATCATGACGATTAGTGAAGCACCTGCTGCTTACCGTGATGAGGGTGAACTGTTTGTGGATGATCTGCTTCAGTTTCTCCGATATGTGGATAGCAATGAATGTCTCCTTAATACAGAGGGTTATCTGTATAAGCGCAGTATGCAGCAGTTATCTGAAGCATTTTCTGTGATCGAGGGACCACTACCTAAAACCGCATGGCGTTTCGGTTATGGACGAAGATTTCGAGAATACCCGATCCGCTTTTCTTTTATGTACGATTACTGTTATTACAATGGATTTATCAATGAGTGCCCGGGCTCGCTTCAACTCACGGATCTTGGGAAACAAAAGGTGCATGATCATCGCAAGGAGGACATGAGGGAGGTTTATCGTTTTTGGCTACGACTGTATAAAGGACCGATCCCAAACCTCCAGTCTATTCTTCATTGGATAGATTTGTTTGCCGTTTCCTGGACATCTGTCCAATCCCTTCGTTTAGTAATCCGAAACTTGATTAAACCTTTTTATTACGATTCTGCTGACTCCGTTTTTGAAGAGCGGATCATTCCGATGATGGTCCATTTGGGGCTGATCCGGATTGGAGAACATCCGCAATATGGAGCTCTGCTGCGGATGACTCGATCAGGCTCGCATATGATTCGAGGCATCTATGTGCCAGAAGAGGAACGAATCATTCTTCCAGACTGACATCAGTCTGAGAAACTAGAACAGTTGGCAAATATAAATGACTTGGTTTGACGCAAAAGAAGGAATCTAAACCTGTCGAAGCGAACTAATTGGTTTAGAATGAAACGTTTGGTGTCCAAAAAGCCGAATTTCATTTTAAACTTACACAGTAGCTGGAGGAGATTTCGTTTGCGGTCTAACGCATCCCTATCGTATTTTTGGAGTAAAGCCTTTCTTACGTCTCGTTCTATACTGTACTGTTTGTTCTGGGTCAATCTATTGGGGACGATCTATGGATACTACTGGTATGGTCAACAATTAATCGATACAGCAAAAGAAAAGCCATGGTGGATGCTTATCCTTGTTCCGGATAGTCCAACAGGCAGCCTCTTGTTTACCTTTGCTCTGCTCTATCTAATCATTGATTCTTATCGCAAGGATCGGCACCAGGAAGTGGATCAAAGGGTAAGAATGGGAGGACGGTTACGCAACATTATCGAAGCTATGGCCTGTGCTGCTTCATTTAAATATGGAGTTTGGGCGGTCTCCATAATTATTGCAGACAATTATCTAGGAAACTCAGCCAATTGGATAGACGGCATGTTATCTGCTTCACATCTAGGTATGGCTGCTGAAGCCTTACTGTTTGCTCGGTTTTTCAAACTTACACCTCTAGGTCTTGCTTTTGGGGCAGTCTGGATGTTTGCTAGTGACATTGTTGATTATTCATTCGGAGTTTATCCTAGCTTATCTTATGTGCTTGTCGACAAGCTTTCAACTGTTGCCTTGATGACCTATCTCCTCAGTGTTATCACATTATTATTGTTTGTTTGGATTGCAAGGAGAGGTCGTAACGCTAAAGTTTAACCCCTTGATGAGTTTCCCATTGCAATCAAGGTGGACTTGCTATCATAAAATAGGACACCCCTCCATAGATATGATAATGGAGGGGTGTCCTATGATTCGTAAGGGAACTGGAAAGGGTAAACGTCTGTTTGCTGGACTGCTGATCATCTGCATGCTGGGCTTGGTGCCGGCTTGTGTCAGAGAAACAAAAGCTCCCAAGGGAGCAACCGTTGCTTCGTCTGCTGAACAAGCAGAAATCGAACTTCTCGATCAAATGGTGTTTGAAGTTTATCAAATGACTGAGAAGGGGAAGGTTGCAGAAGCACGTGAACAGTTAAATCGGTTTGGTGAAGCTGTAACACGCACCCGGTTTCAAGGTATAACAGGTGTGGATGGAATTCGCACCTTAACTGAGGCCACCTTGACCGCACAGCGTGAATATAATCGTGTAACTTTCTCTGCTGCTGATGCACTTGCCGCTGTCAATAGCTTAAGACTGATAACCGATGCAATGGCGCATCCGCAGGATCCGATGTGGCACCGTTATTATAAATTAATCAAAGAGGATATCAAGCAACTCGAAGCTTCTGCGGTTGAACACAAAAAGCAGGAAACCGAAGCGACTTTTGCCGAATTGAGAAAACGTTATTTGACAATTCGTCCGGCTCTAACCATCAAGAAATCAATGGAGGATATCACGAAGTTAGATTCACTGATGGTTTTCATTCAAGGTGAGATAAGCGGAAATCGCTTAAAAACAGCAGAATTTATGGCTTCATTAAAGGCAGTAGAGCAGGGTATTGACCATTTGTTTGAACGAGCAGAGGACAGTACAGCTTATTTACCTTTACCAGACACGGATCGACCGCTGGTCTGGACCTTTGGGATTGGAACTATACTCACAGTTGTGCTTAGCTTTGTTGCCTGGAGGATGTTCCGCTTTGAGAAAAGAATATCTCGGGTGCGCAAGGAGAAGGTAGATGGCAAACCGTAAGCTTGGTCGGTAGTAGTGTTTATTGCGCCAATACTGTCTATTTACCTATAAAGAACCTCAAACCTGAGTCATTACACAAGGTTCGAGGTTCTTTTGTGAGAATTGTCACTTAACTAATAAATGGGGCTGATCAAGACTTCTCTTCACGGAAGCCCTCACCATATACATCCTGAACACTTCCAATAATAATGAAGGCCCGGGGGTCCTTCTCGTGGACAAGGGATTTCAACCGGGTTGCTTCGTGACGAGCAACAACGCAGTAAATGACGTTCTTTGGCAGCTTAGAATAGGCGCCAAGAGCTGGGAATAAGGTAACGCCACGGTTCATTTCTACATTGATCCGATCCGCTAAATACTCAGCATGATCTGAGATGATCGTAAAAGCTCTAGCTGTATAAGCACCTTCAGTGATAAAGTCAATTACTTTAGAACCGACAAATACGGCAACGAGTGTATAGAGGATCTTTTCTTTTGGGAGATAAAGCAGGGATCCTCCAATGACAATGACATCCATAAACAGGATCGTCTGCCCCATACTCCAGCCTTTCCACCTGTTCAGTAGGCGGGCGATTATATCGACTCCCCCTGTTGTTCCCCCGGTTCGGAACACAATCCCTAGACCTCCACCGATGGAGAGCCCAGCGTATAAAGTTACAAGCAGATAATCATTGGGGGAGGCAAAAGGGATGAGCCAACCCACATCAATCATGAGCTCGAATACCCAGAGAAACATGGATAATGAGACAATTCCAGCAAGCGTCCAGACCATGGAGCGCGTGCCAAAAGCACGGAGTCCGATAATGAACAAGGGGATGTTGAGGACAAGCGTGGTAAGGGCAGGCGAAATATTTGCTGCGTAATGAAGCAGCAAGGATATACCAGTAATGCCACCTTCCATTAATTCATTTGGGATGACAAAATAGTTGATACCAAAGGCATATATGGCAGTTCCCAGCAATATCCCGCTGATTCGCTTTAATATGCGAATAAATTTGTGCGCTTTCATAAG
>JAIMBU010000479.1 GCA_023511325.1 Gorillibacterium sp. | reverse complement strand
GGCCTACGCTCCATCTTTATGACTGCCATATTGTTCTCTCCACCCTTGTTCCGGTTATCAAAAAGTGGAAGCTAAAAAGGAATGCTTCCACTTTTTGATTGCATAACCATTTCTCTAAAAAGATACGTTTCTGCTTATTTGCTCCAATGTTCAATTCTCCACTGGATTTGCTCATTGATTCGATCTTCGTAAGCCTTGACATCTATTTTCTTGATTTCAGAAACATACTTCTGCCAAACGGAATCGAATTCCCCTGACTTCGCCATAATAGCCTGCGGTAAATATTTGTAGCCAAGCTCATTCAGCTTCGTATTAGCAATCTTTGCTGGTGTGTTGTCTTCAATCGTAATACTCCAAGCAGGGTAAGGTACAGGATTTACCGGTGGCTCGCTAAAGAAATCAACATAGGATTTGAAGCCATAGGCATCCAGCAGTTCCTTATCTACGGGCTTCAGTCCCGCATAGAACTCTTCAGGCTGGTCACCTGGAAGCGTTGCATTACCATCGGTATAGCTGCCTTCCAGTTTTGGAGCGAACTGCCAGAATGCATCCGCCATGTTGGAGAGCTTCCATGTGGCATCGGTGGCGTTTTTGCGCTGTTCGTCTGTCCGGCTAAATATGCCTTGAGCATCTACTTGATAATCCTGGCCTTCTACGCCCCAGTTCATTAGCTTTTGCCAGTCTTCTGACATCAAAGCATCAAGTGCTTTAATAATCGCTTCTGGATTCTTAGCCTTTGTACTGATTCCAAAGCCATTGTTCAGGTTTAGCACGGGGATATCTCGATAATAATCCTTCGTAGCTTTATCGTAAACGAGCGGCAGTGGAACGTATTGACGGTCATATTTCCCTTGTGTGGCTAATGCATCTTCAGCGGTCTGGAAATTCCAATGCTGATCGAACATGCCAATTACAGTTCCCCCAGAGAGCTTCGCCATATATTGGTCATAGTTTTGGACGAAGGATTCTTTGTCGAGTAGACCCGCTTGATTGACTTCATTGAGCTTTTGATAATATTGCTTGGAGAAATCTTTATCTGTGAATATTTGGGCGACGCCATCATTTACCACAACTCCACCGTCATTCGGATGTCCGATTAGATGCTGCGGCGGATTGAGCAATCCCCAGTTTCTCCAGTCATAGTTGAGAATTTCAAATCCAATACTCGGTTTTCCATCGATTGTTGGATTTTTTTCCTTATAAGTTTTAATTAAGTCAAAGTACTCATCCAGCGTTTTGATTGTGGGATAACCAGCATCCTTCAGTACAGCTTTCTGTACCCAGAATGCAGGTCCAGAATAGTAGGTACTGTTAACCTTGCCTTGGTATACGCCGAAGTTTGGCAGCAAGTAGATATGCCCATCCTTCGGATCCTTCATCGCGTTCCATACATCTTCATAATGTTGCTTTAGATTTGGGGCGAACTGTTCAATCAAGTCTTCCAAGGGAATGTAAGCACCCGCATCAGTAAATTTTGTATTGGCCGTCATCAGGTCTGGATAATCCTCGCCCGCGATCATAACGCCCGCTTTTTGGTTGGAATCCCCCGTTAGGAAATCAAATTTGAACGTAATGCCTAGCTTCTCTTGCATCGCTTTGTAAACCTTGTTGTCTGAAGGAGGCTGTTGGTACCCTGGTTGGCCAATATAAACGCTGATTGTCAGTGGCTCAACCTTTGTGGTGTCCGTTCCTGATGTGCTTGCTGTTGTCGCCGCATTCGTTGCCTTCGGTTCATCTGATGCTTTCGAATCCGACTTGCTGCATCCTGATAAAACCATGCTGACCATTAAAACAAGACTGAAACCGTAAACCAAAACGGAATTTTTCTTTTTCCGCATTGCGGCACCCCTCATTATATTCGTGTTACATAAGCGGATGTAAGCCCTTTCATGTAACCACTTTCATTGTATAAATGTTTCACTTTTCAAACCATTCCCCGATTAAAGATGTTTCCAGAAAAATACAAGTTAGCCGCTCTTTCTCTCTTTATTTGAACTATTTCAAAAAGCTTGTTCTTTAGCATCCAGCAGTGATTTCCTGTACTCGTGAGGCTTAACGCCTACTCTTTTCTCAAACTGTTTCAGAAACTTATCATAGCTAAGATAGCCAACATCCGCGGCGATCTGGTGGGCTTTCCGATCCGTCTGTCGAGTTAGCTGCTTGGCCTCCTCAATTCGCAGATCGTGAATATAGGCATTAAAGCCCCTTCCGTTCTTTTTCATAAACAACTGACCAAGATAGACCGGATGAATATAGAAGCGTTCCGCCAATTCTTTTAACGTTAGGCTCTCCCGGTAATGCTCATGCGTATAGGCATTGATCTCCGTAAGTAAACCCTGTGATTGCCGCTTCTGTAATTGAGAAACGAGGTTAAGACTGTCCGCACAGTAGCGTTCGAGTAGCAGCATAATATCGTTAAGTTGCGACCCCTTCTGCTGAAGGCTGGCAATGGGATGCCTCTTGAGCAGCTCTTCTGGGCTTCCACCCATTTCTTTAATGAGATTCATGCTTTCATAGACAAGATGTACGGCGAACATACGCACTAACTCCGGTATCGCCAGCGTCGCTTGGAATTCCTGATGGGCAGCCTCAAGTGCAGCTTGTAATCCAACAAGATCCAGCCGCTCCATTCTTTCCAAGGCTTCCCGCGCATAGACAAGTGGCTTGGACCTGTAGCTCATTTTCTTACTCTCAATATCCTGATAATAAACAACACCCGCGCCCCGATTAAAAAAGGTAAAGCTCATCGCCTCACGTGCTGTCTGATAAGCTTCATCTAATGTAAACAAATCGGGTACGCGTCTGCCGACCGCAATCGTAAAGCCTGCAGTGTATTTAGTAACTAATAAGTTAGAAAGCTCTGCTATCCTCTGATCAAATGAGATTGGATGGCTCAAGCCGAAGACAATACCGAATGCATCCATACCTTGATCGATCATGTAGATGTCATCCTCGTCCCCCAGGTAATGGCGGACCGTCTCTCGCAGTGTTTGCCGATGACCGGGGTCTGCCTCAACCAAAGCAAAGCACCAGCCATTGTTGCGCCCCACAAGCTCGCGTATCTCCCGGGAGACAAGCATTTCGTCTGTTTCGTAGCCATATAGAAAACCAGCCAACTGACTGGCGATGCTTTCCTTGCGAACAATCGGTTGTAACTCCTGCCAACCTGAGGCTTGGCTTAATTCCAGATAAACCTCGCGCAGTAGCGCTGAAGCCTCCTCCTCGATAATCGGCTTGAGGATATAATGACGAATTCCGTATTCCATCGCCTTCTTAGCATAATTAAACTCGTTATAAGCACTGAGGATAATAAAGATGATCGGTTGGGTCGAGCTGCGCTTAATGGCTGCAATCAGCTCAAGACCATTCATAACCGGCATCTGGATATCCGTAATGACAAGGTCGGGTGCTGTCTCTTTAATTTTTGCTAAGGCCTCCACACCGTTCGTGCAGACACCACATATCTCAAATCCAAGCTTATGCCAGTCGATCATGATCTGTAGCCCCTCGATTGAACGTGGCTCATCGTCTACCAGCAACACTTTATACAATGTTCTCATTCCTCTCTCTATCTCTAGTACCTGGATAAGTGACAGACCGGGATTTGAAATGAAACCAGTGTCCCCTGATTAAGGGTACTCTGAATGATGAAATCAACCTCATTATCATAATTAAGCTTTAAAAGTCGGTATACATTGC
>JAIMBU010000478.1 GCA_023511325.1 Gorillibacterium sp. | reverse complement strand
GTGTAAAGAGGGTACGTTATCCTTTTCCCGTGGGATTGAAATCGGTCATGTCTTTAAGCTGGGCACGAAATATAGTGAGAAGATGAAGGCAACTTATTTGGATTCATCCGGTAAAGAACAACTGATGATTATGGGCTGCTATGGCATTGGGGTATCCCGCATTCTTTCTGCGGTTGTCGAGCAGAACCACGATCAACAGGGGATCATCTGGCCTGCAGCGCTTGCTCCCTTTCATGTGCATATCATTCCCGTATCGGTGAATGATCCGATACAGATGGAGCTGGCGGAGCAGTTGGTTCAACAATTGACGGCGATGGGAATGGAGGTACTGCTGGATGATCGGGATGAGCGTCCAGGTGTGAAATTCAAGGATGCTGATTTGTATGGCATTCCCTTGCGGATTGTGATTGGCAAGGAAGCAGCTAAGGGCAATGTCGAATTCAAAGAGCGCCAGAGCAAGGACGTAATCATGATGAGCAAAGAGGAAGCAGTTTTACGCGTTTTGGAACAACAGGGAATGATCAATTTGTAAAAAAGTAAATATGTGCGAGTTGCTGACTATCCTCTTCAATAGCATCCAACGTACTAAACAGTATAGAGTTTACGTGGTGCCTTTGAAAGGGTATCCTATCCTTCTTCTAATCAGAGAAAGGATAGGATGCCCTTTTAATAGTGCCTTTTAATTTCTTCTTTGTGACGAAAAAAGCACCTTTCTTAGCAGATACTGAAAACCCACCTAGTTACTACCGTTATGTCTGGGAAACCCATCAGCGATCAGATATACTATAAAAACAACTTAGCGTTGCTTGATAGGTTTTTAGGGTTTTGAAGGAGGACATGTAGGTGGGTTTTAAGAAAAAACAATTTTTAGGTTATGGTGTTATTCTGTTCTTAATGTTGTTGCTGTTAACCGTTGCGATCATGATGCTAAATATACTCAAAGATAACATGAATGAAATCACTAATGATCGATTTGGTAAGGTAGATATCATTACGGATATTCGCGCTATGGTTTATTCAATCGACAGTGAAATGGCCTTGATGTTGAACAATAGGACAAACGTGCAGCAGCATTTGGATTCTCTTGAGGCAGAACGACGATCCGTCATCATTCAGATTGAGAATCTACGAGGAGTTGTAGATACAGCCGACGGGATCGTATCCGTAAATACACTAAAGGCTGATTTCGATAGCTATTCAGCCATTCAATTGGAATTTATGGAGATGATCAGGCAGGAGAACTGGGACGCTGCTTCAAAGATACTCAGGGAGAAGAACCAACAGGTCATTTTACCGCTTGTTAAAACAACGGGTGATTTTATAGCTTTACAGAAAGATTTAATGGCAAAGCGTGTGATTGCCTACGAAAAGAACCATACGCTGACCATATCGTTGATTGTAGCAACGAGTCTATTATTCATTATCATTAGTATTATTATCGCGGGATGGGTCATCCGTAGCACAACACGCAGTCTTGTCCAGGTGATTGATGGGATGAGTCGGGTGGACGTTAGCTTACCGGGTAGTCTTCCGCGACTAAACATCACATCGCACGATGAGATCGGTGCTATTTCCACAGCTTTTAATCGAATGGTTGAACAATTGGAGAATTATCGGGAGAACGAGTTGGTATACAATGCCGAGATCCAGAGGCAAAACTGGATGCAACAGCAAATCTCTGATGTAGCAACGATGTACCAAGGCATCATGGATTTAAATTCACTTGCTGAACGGTTTATCAATAAAGCAACGCCACTCGTTGGGGCGGTTTATGGTGTCATGTATGTAGCTAAAGGAAATGGCCGCGAGCATCATTACGAGAAGTTAGCTTCTTATGCAGCCGATGGAGAAGAAATTGGGCGAAATTCAATTGCTCCAGGACAAGGGCTCATTGGTCAATGTGCCCGCGATCAGCGATTGATGCGGCTTGATGATGTGCCGATTAATTATGTGCAAATTTCTTCGGGTTTGGGTGCATCTCCCGCAAAGCATGTGCTAGTAGCTCCGATTCTTTTTGCAGGTCGGACAGTTGCTGTTGTTGAATTTGCTTCCCTGAACCGATTTAGTGAGATGGATGAAGCACTAATTATCAGTCTGACCGAGCGGATGGGGATCACCGTTGACAATATTTCCGGGCGGGTAGAGGTAGAGCGTTTACTGATCGAGTCTCAGACGTTGACTGAGGAGCTACAAACCCAATCAGAGGAATTGCACGCACAAGCATTAGAAATGCAAATGCAATCGGAAGAACTGAGGGTTTCTAACGAGCAATTAGAGGGACAAAACGAGTTGATCCAGCAGAGGTCTGTGGAAGTGAATAAGATTCGCCGAGAATTGGTCGAGAAAAACCAGGACCTAGAACAGAATTCTAGTTACAAAACAGATTTCTTGGCAAATATGTCCCACGAGTTACGGACACCGCTCAATAGTATATTAATTCTGTCGCAGATGCTTATGGAGAATCGGCAGGGCTCACTTGATTCGGAGGAGAAGGAATTCTCGCAAGTCATCTACAATTCTGGCAATGACCTACTTAGTCTAATCAATGATATTCTTGACTTGTCCAAGGTGGAAGCGGGGAAGATGACGCTAGAGCTTCGGGACATTAACGTTCTGGAGATACCTAAGGTGCTCAGTTGGAACTTTGGATTAATGGCAGAGAAGAAAGCTCTGAGGTTGCTGACAGAGGTTGACCCCAATGTGCCTAGCATTATTCATTCTGATGAGCAGAGGGTGCATCAAGTTCTCAAGAATCTGATCTCAAATGCGATCAAATTTACGGAGCACGGTACCATCACAATCAAGGTTTATCAGCCTAGCTTGGATGAAATAATAAAGGTTTCCTCTAGTGAGGGGAATCCTTGGATAAATGATGCTATTTTAGCGAATGGTCAGGTTCAGGTCAAACCGCTTGCTGACTACGTTGCCTTTGCTATTGTAGATACAGGAATAGGAGTAGTTAAAAGCCAGCAGAGCTTAATCTTTGAAGCTTTTCGCCAAGCGGATGGTGCAACCAGCCGAAAGTATGGAGGTACCGGATTGGGTCTGTCGATCTGCAGAGAATTTGCTAGTATTCTCGGAGGTTATGTCGGTATGGAGAGTGAGGAGGATAAAGGAAGTACGTTTACTTTCTATGTTCCGATCCACTACCCTGGACATAACGATGATGTCGAGCCAGGTAACTTGTCAAACCCTAATGCTAGCATTGAGGTTGTGCTACAAGGTGTAGAAGATGACTTGTATTATGCTATGCGAGAGGTCGGCGCTACGAATAAGCTGACGGCTGCCGAAGTTCAATACACTCATGCAGATCAGGTACTTCCGCAGGACAAGATAGACAGCCGTGTAATAGACGCCCTTCCAACTAAAATGACAGAGAATGGCTTGTTTAAGGATAGACGAGTTCTCATCGTCGACGATGATGTTCGTAATGTTTTTGCCATATCCACAGCGCTTGAGAACCAGGGAATGACGGTTACAACCGCAATGAACGGTCGTAATGCGCTTGACGAGTTGAAACGGGACGCTAACTATGACCTGATCTTAATGGATATCATGATGCCGGAGATGGACGGCTATGAAACGATGAAGATCATTCGTCATCAACTAGGGCTTGAGAAGATTCCAATCATTGCGTTAACGGCTAAAGCAATGAAAAGTGATCGGGAGAAATGCTTGGCGGCTGGAGCTTCAGACTATATTAGTA
>JAIMBU010000477.1 GCA_023511325.1 Gorillibacterium sp. | reverse complement strand
TAATGAGGGGGATTGACATGAAGCTTAGAAAGATGAATCTGCTGGTATTTATTTTACTTTTATCTATGGTGATTACCGCCTGCAGTAAAGACAATGCTACCGACACGGGTACAGATAAGGAAACGGCCCCTGCTCAGCAGGAATATAAAGATGAATTAAATATCGCTCTTACCGCACAGCCTCCAACACTAGATTCCGCGGTGACGGTATCGGCTGTAGCGTTGGATACAGCCGGAAATATTTTTGAACAATTATATACCTTAAATGCAGCTTATGAGCCCGTTCCCGTGCTTGCGAAATCGTACGAAAGAAGTGACGATGGATTAACGTATACCTTTATCCTTCGTCAAGGCGTCAAATTCCATAATGGCAAAGAGATGACCTCGGAGGATGTTGTGGCCTCGATGAATCGTTGGCTGATCACCTCATCTCGTGCCAAAGTTCTTCTGGTGGATGCGAAGTTTGAGGCGGTTGATTCTTATACCGTGAAGTTGACGGTTAAGCAGGCGACCTCAGACATTCTGATTTTAATTGCCTCCCAAGCACAGTTTCCTTCCATTATGCCGAAAGAAGTGGTTGATTCTGCAACGGCAGAAGGCATTCAGGAGTATATTGGAACGGGCCCTTACAAATTTCAGGAATGGAAGCAAGATCAGTATATCCATCTGGTGCGCTATGATGATTATCAATCAGGTGAAGGAGAGCCCAGCGGATTCTACGGAAGCAAAGCTGCTCCGACCGCAAATCTCTACTTCCATTTCGTTACCGACCATGCGACGCGCATTGCAGGCATAAAAACTGGCAAATATGACATTGCGGATAGTATCCCGATTGAGAACTATGACGAGCTTGAAGCGGATAAGAATGTGAACTTGCTTTCGTTTCCGGGTGGCGCTTTAACCGCATTCCTAAATACGACCGAGGGCTTGTTAGCGGATATAAAGTATCGCCAAGCCATTCTGGCAGCATTGGACAACGAAGAAATTATGCTGGCTAGCTTTGCTAAGCCGGAATTGTACTCCCTGGCGCCAGGCTACTTGAATACGAACCAGGTGCAATGGACAACAGACGCGGGTAAGGATTATTACAATCAAGCAAATCCGGAGAAAGCTAAGCAATTGCTTAAGGAAGCCGGATACAACGGAGAAGAAATTACGCTGCTGACGACAAAGGATTATGCTGAAATGTATTCAGCCACGTTAGTCATTCAGGAGCAGCTTCGTAAAATTGGCATGAATGTGAAGGTTGATAGCTATGACTTTCCCACGTTCCTAGAAACCAAAAATGATCGTAGTAAATGGGATTTGTTTGTAGCGAGCACCGGCTACCAGCTAACACCACCACAGCTACTGGCTGTAAATCCGGATTGGGCTGGACTGAGTGATGAGAAGGTGAAGAATGCCTTGGCATCCATTCGCGGAGCCGCTACTCCGGAAGAAGCTAAGAAGGAATGGGAGAAGCTGCAGGCTTACTTATATGAGATTGGCTCCTCTACCGTGATCGGGCATTACAATGGTGTGGTCGCAACGACAAAGAAACTAGAGGGCTTTGAACTTTTTGAAGCACCCATTGTTTGGAATGCCAGGGTTGCGAAGTAAATCATAGAGGGGGAGGGTGTTACAGGCTACTCGCGTAGCAGGGCTAACATCCTCTTTTCTGTTCCTACATCAGAATTTGACTAAATGAGGGGTTTACGTGTGGGCTTATCTTATTAAAAGAATTCTGTCCTTGATTCCGGTTCTATTTGTGGTCACCATTGTCATCTTTCTGATCATTCACCTTACGCCAGGTGATCCCGCTGCGGCAATGTTAGGAATTGAAGCCTCACAAGAAGAGATCGAACTGCTCAATGAGTAGCTTGGTTTAAACCGTCCGATCCAAGAACAATATATTCATTGGCTCTCGAATGTAGTCAGGGGCGATTTAGGACAGTCTGTTTTTATGCATCAGTCTGTCAGTGAAGCAATCGCCGAGCATGTGGGGCCTACGCTATCTTTGGCTATTCTGGCTCAGTTCATCGCCTTGCTCTTGGCCGTTCCCTTCGGGATCATCGCTGCCTACAAAAGAGGGTCAATAACGGATGTTTCGCTTCGAGCATTATCCTTGCTTGGCATGGCTGTGCCGAGTTTTTTACTTGGCTTATTATTAATGCTTGTGGTGGGTGTTAAGCTTCAATGGCTGCCAGTCGCAGGCTATGAGCCGTTGAGCCACGGGTTATGGGCCCATTTGCAATACTTAATTCTTCCCGGGATTTCCTTGGGTAGCATTCAAGCCGCCCTGATTACACGAATGACGCGTTCATCTGTTCTCGATATTCTAAACTTAAATTATATCAAAACCGCTCGCTCCAAAGGATTGCAAGAGAGGAAGGTTTTACTGAAGCATGCCTTCCGCAATGCTTTTTTACCCATCCTCACCGTGATTGGGCAGACCTTCGGTACTTTGGTTACCGGTGCAGTTGTCGTCGAATCGATTTTTACCATTCCAGGCTTGGGGCAGCTCATTCTTAATTCCATTGAAAGAAGGGATTTTGCTGTAATTCAAGGTGTTGTTCTGATCGTAACGCTGATTTATGTCGGATTAAACTTAATCATCGATTTGCTGTATGGTGCTGTCGATCCCCGTGTTCGTCTGGACCGCCAATAGAGAGGGGCTCGCTATGCGTACACTTGTGGAAAAGGAACCGATGGCTGATATTCGCAAACGTCTGAGAAAAGAGCAGCGCAGCCTGCGCTACCGTCGTCTGCGGATTAATTACGGATTGCTGGTCGGCGGTTCTATTCTTCTGATATTGCTGCTTCTTGCTTTAATAGGTCCTTTATTTACAGCATATGGTCCTTATGAAATGAAGATTGTCGACCGATTATTACCACCGGGTGCGCAACATCTCCTTGGTACGGATGAGTTCGGCCGTGATTTACTGACAAGAATCATCTATGGGGCTAGAGTATCCATCAGTGTGGGTCTTATCGTTTCGCTGCTTTCTTCAATTTTTGGCTTAATCATCGGTCTATATGCCAGCTATTATAAAACACTGGATCATATCCTGATGCGAATTTGTGATGGGCTCATTGCTATTCCTGGTATTCTGCTCGCCATCGCCTTGATGGCGGCACTTGGGGCATCGGCATTTAATGTCATTTTTGCCTTAACCATCGTTTTCACGCCTAATATTGCTCGAGTCGTTCGCTCGACGGCTCTGGTGGTACGGGAACAAACCTATATTGAAGCGATGCATGCTCAAGGGGCAAGCAATTCGCGAATTATTTGGCGGCATATTGCCCCCAATACGTTATCCCCCTTGCTGGTGCAGGCGACCTTTGTGTTTGCAGAAGCCATTATATCCGAGGCGGCGTTAAGCTTTTTGGGCGCTGGCATTCCCGCTCCAGAGGCGAGTTGGGGCAATATTCTACAAGCGGGCAAGCTGGTTATTTATAAAGCTTGGTGGATGGTTGTATTTCCCGGCGCAACGATTATCCTGTCTGTGCTCAGCTTGAATATATTGGGGGATGGCTTGCGGGACTTTTTGGATCCCCATCTCAAGCATAAACAAAAGAAATCATGATGGTTTTTAAATGGGAGGTCGTTTTGTGAACCAGAAGCCTCTATTGAAGGTGGAAAATCTAAAAGCACATTTTCATACAGAACGGGGAAGAGTGACGGCAGTTGATGGGGTCAGCTTTTCCATGAATAAGGGAGAAATTATCGGG
>JAIMBU010000476.1 GCA_023511325.1 Gorillibacterium sp. | reverse complement strand
TTCTTATTGTTAAAAGGAGTCCCAAATTTTCTGCCTATGCTTTCAAATGGGGACAATAGTTCTCCCGCAGCCATTGTATGCTAGTTTCGATACATTCCAGGGGAGGCTTGTGGCATTTATCCTGCTCGACAATAAGCCATTGCGTACCCGCATCCGATGCCGCACGAATGACTTCCGGTAGATCGACCAATCCTGCCCCCAACTCCAGCGTATCAATGCTTCCATCAGTGGCGTGCTGAAAATCCTTCAAATGTAAAAGCGGAAGCCTTCCCGAATATTTCTTGATATAAGCCAATGGATCCTGTCCGATAAACTGGACCCAGCCGATATCCATTTCAGCTGTAGCAAGGGAAGCCGGGAGCGATTGGTAGAGAGCATCGAACACAAATTCCGCTCCCACCTTCTCCTCAAACTCAAAATCGTGGTTATGGTAGGCAAATTGCAGCCCCTGGCTCTGTGCTTCCTGAGCAACCGATTTCAAAAATTCGAAAAGCCGATGCCAATCCTTCCGTTCCTCTAGCGGAATATTCGGACAAACGATATAGGAGGCTCCGATTGTTTTCAGATAGGTAATCTCTTGCTCCAGACGCTCCTTCAGATTAGGATATCTGACATGACCGCCGATCGCGGTAATCTTCAGTTCCTGCAGCAATGCCTTCATTTCCTCCGCCGGAACATCGCCATACCCGGCAAACTCCACTCCTTCGTAGCCCAACTTGCTTACCTTGCGCAGTACACCCCGGAAATCTCCAGCCGTTTCGTTGCGCAGCGAGTACATTTGCAAGCCAATTCCCATTCTTCTCATGGGAGTTCCCCTTTCGCAAATATGCATTCGTTCCTGATCAATTTCTTACATATCCAAAAGACTTCGCAACTCTGAAATAGGTACTTGACGAATGTTTACTCCGCTTTTGATAGCCAAAGCCGCCGCTGTTCCGGCCGCTTGTCCCTGGGCCATGCAGAAGCCGATGCTTCTCGCTGCGGAAAGGGCAATATGGGTAGCGGAGAAGCACCTGCCAGCAACCAACAGATTGTTCAAATCCTTAACGAGGATGCTACGGTAAGGAATATCATACCATTCCCCAGTTTTCAGATGAACGATTTGCAATTCATTGCCAGTCGGACTGTGGACCTCCACTCCTCCCGTATTGCGTACAATGACATCGTCAAACCGCGCCTGGTTCAGGACATCATCCTCCGTCAGCATATAATCCCCCACGATCCGTCTTGATTCTCTTACTCCCATTTGAGCCGCTGTATCCATAATATACGAATCTTGGAATCCGGAAAGATTTTGTTTCAAGAATTCAAACAGGAACCATGCCTGTTTCCTCCCTTCCACCATACTGTTGGAAAGCTGCTGCGCATCTACCGAGGATGTCTGTAGGATCCTTGTCGAGTTGACAAGCACCTGGTTCGGTTGAGGCATATTCAAAATAACAAATCCGTTTCTCTGCCTCAAAACCTGCCATTCCCATTCGTTGAATTCCCTTTCGGCTGCTACTTTGTTGATCAGAGCGTTGAACCGTCCGAAATTGGCATATGCCTGGGGCCTGCTATGTATGGCCTCTACCAGTTCGGATGGATCTCGCGGTTTTGAAAAGGAGTAGCCCTGAAGCTCTTCCGGATGCTCTACGATATAAGAAAGCATCGCCTCGATATCCACATTTCCTATCCGGAACATCAAAGTGGGAGCAGAGCATAAGCCGTCCTCCTTCCTTCCAAGCTCATAACTGGCACCCGCGGTGACGGCAAGATCCCCATCACCGGTAGCATCGATAAACACCTTTGCCGTGATCGCTTGGCGCCCGCTTTTATTCTCCACAATTACTGCTTTGATTTCTCCGGATTCGACGGTGGCGCCTGCCACCACACTGCCGAGCATAATCTGAACATTCTCTCTAAGCAGCAGCTCATCTAGAAGGATTTTCGTAGCCTCGGGGTCGATTGGGACCTCCGGCGCTCCTTTAGGGAGAGACATTCCTGTTTGCGCCAGCTTCTCGATAATTTCAACAGCGATCCCCTTTATTGTCGATGAAATAGCAATTTTACTCATCAGACCGGTAGTCATCATCCCACCCAAGGCAAACTCGCGTTCTATGATCACGGTCCTGGCCCCGTTACGGGCACAAGCCAAGGCGGCGCCAATCCCCGCTGGACCGCTACCGGCCACCACGACATCTGCTTCCACGATAATCGGTATTTTTCTTACGCCTTCCATGATGTATTTTTCAGAGCCCATCGAAAGACCCTCCTTTTTGAGAAAGGGGACAAGATATGTATAGGCTTGCCCCTTTCAGTTTTTTACTTTTGTGCTGTTTTGTACCACTCATTGACTTCCTTCGTGATGTCATCTCCGCCGGAAGATTTCCATGTTGCGACAAACTTATCAAATTCATCAATGGGCAGATCACCATAAATAATTTTAATAAATGTCTCCAGTTCCTGCGTATTTAGATATTCTCCTCTTGATTTCATGGTTTTCGTTGGAGCGCCAGTAAACATTTCATTCATCGAAATATCCCCACTTCGCAGATTTACACCTTGAACCTGAAATCTCAAAGGATCAGCAAAGCCGCTGTCTTTACGTTCCTGGTTAGTCCGCGGCTCTTTGCCAGCAGTTATCCATTCCAAGGATTCGATCGCCTTTTGCCGGGATTCCGCAGTTACTGTAGGAATACGTGCCCCCTCAAATGTAAGCGTATACTTCTGCGGTATAACACGACCACCAGGGATATCATTGGTATTGTAACTTGCTTTTCCGTCTTTCAGAACATAATCGTAGTCTTCAGCAAATCCATATTTAAATTCGCTGCCTTCTTTCATTGTGGCAAAATTTTCAAATAGATAATTTTCGTAAAGAAAGAATGCTTCCGGGTGTTTGGCTTCTTTGTTGATCAGTACGGCGCCTCTGAAGTTCAATGTTCCCTGACGTCCGGCCTTCCCGTCCGGTCCTTTCGGTACTGGGTAACCCTGGAAAGTAGCGCCTTCAACATTCTTCATAACGTCTTTCAGCGGAGTCCGGTCCATCCAGTAAGGTCCGGCAATGATGCCGGCTTTTCCCGAAGTAAATAATTCATTTGCTTTTGGTTCGTCATGCAGTCCCGCTTCTTTATGAATGTAGCCCTTCTTCATCCAAGCATTGAGTTTTTCGAGTGCTTGCTTGGCGCCAGGCTGAATGGAACCATAAGCCAAGGATCCATCTTCCGCCACATTCCATTGCTCCGGAATGATGCCGTATGCACCGAACACCCAACTTGCCGTGGCTTGGGTAGGTCTTACGGAGTCTCTCAGGCTGACCGCCAACCCGAATGTATCCTTCTGTCCGTTGCCGTCCGGATCCTGATTTACGAAGGCATCCATGACTGTTTCCAGTTCATCAAGCGTTTGAGGAGCTTGCAAATTCAATTTATCCAGCCAATCCTGCCGGATAAACAGGATGGTATCATTGTTCCCGGAAAACTCCGGAATCGGAATACCATAAACTCCATCATCCCGCGTGAATGGATACCACATGGTTGGATCTTCATTTACCGCTTTTTTATACGTTTCGGAAGCTAATTTATCCCACAGCTTGCCGACTTCCATAAACTTGCCAGAATCAATCAGATCGTTAGCCAATTGGATATCATCGATGGCCAGTACATCGGGCATCTTTTCATTGGCGGAAAGAGCCAGCCGCATACGGGTAACAAATGCATTATTCTGTAT
>JAIMBU010000475.1 GCA_023511325.1 Gorillibacterium sp. | reverse complement strand
GCAGGGGGCACTGGACTAAACTTAACCGGAGCGGATACCGTGATTCTCTACGACCTGTGGTGGAACCCGGCAGTGGAGCAGCAAGCAGCGGATCGCGCGCATCGCATGGGGCAGAAGAAAGTTGTCCAAGTGATTCGGTTGGTTACCCAGGGAACGGTGGAGGATAAGATGTACGAGCTTCAAGAGCGCAAGAAAAACCTGATCGATGAGATCATTAAGCCTGGTCAGGAATCGCTGTCTAGTCTCACTGAGCAGGATTTGCGGGAAATTCTCATGATCGAGTAGTAATGAGGACCAGCAGAGCAGATAAGGTAATTGTGAAAAGGATGAACGATGTTAAAATATTTTGAGAGGATAAGGCTATCGTCTTCCCCTAACCCTTCGATTTTGAAATTTGATTATTTTGATTATATAGATGAAAGGATCTCATAATGAATCCCATAGAACCTACCTATAGAATGCCTGCAGAATGGACCTCGCACGCATGTACGTTTATATCTTGGCCGATCCAGGACTCCATGTGCTATCCCGATAATTATGATACGGTGTGCACGGGCTATGCCAGCTTAATTCAAGCCATTGCTGAGTTTGAGCCAGTCGTGATTATTGTCAATCCAGACGAGCGGGAAAAGGTTGCAGCAAGGTTCACGAGTGAGCGAATTACTTGCTTGCCTATTGAACATAATGACGCTTGGCTGCGGGATAACGGGCCGACCTTTGTTATCGGTGAGGACGGAAGCCTCGCGGGCGTCAACTGGAGATTCAACGCTTGGGGCGGGAAATATATGCCGTGGGACTTGGACGATCAGGTTGCGCCTCGCATTCTGGAGCATGTCAATGTAAAGCGAATCGATGCCCCACTTGTGATGGAGGGCGGTTCGATTCATGTCGATGGAGAAGGAACCTTGTTGACGACAGAAGAATGTCTGCTGAACGTGAATCGTAATCCAGAGCTAAGTCGAGAGCAGATCGAGGAACAGCTCAGTAAGTATCTCCAGGTTGAGAAGATCATTTGGCTAAAGCGCGGTTTAAGCGGCGACGAGACAGATGGACACGTAGATAATGTAGCCTGCTTCGCAGCACCCGGTAAAATCATCATTCAGGTCTGCGATGATCCGACTGATGAGAATTATACGATCACGCGGCAGAATCTAGAAATCCTGCGGAGTCAGACGGATGCCAAAGGTCGTGCTTTTGAGATCATTCCCATTCAGCAGCCACCTTTCGCTAGCCATGAGGGACAACGATTGACGCTGAGCTATCTTAACTTTTACTTCGTTAACGGCGGTATTATTCTACCCGTATTTGGTGGAGCGGCAGAAGAAACCGATCGTCTCGCCGTGCAGGTGCTTGCGGCAACATTCCCGGATAGGCAAATTCGTACGGTAGATGGAATGGCCGTGATCCGTGAGGGCGGAAACGTTCATTGCACCACGCAACAGATGCCGCAGGAATTGAAATAAATGAACAATGAGGAGGAGAAAGGTTTGAGAAACGTCAAAGTGGCGGCCACCCAGATGAGCTGCTCCTCGAATATCGCGGAGAATATCAACAAAGCAGATGTGCTGGTTCGGGAAGCAGCGCGGCAGGGAGCCCAGATCATTTTGTTGCAGGAGTTATTTGAAACACCTTATTTCTGCCAGAAGGAAAAATCCGATTACTACGTTTATGCGTCCGAACTCGCGCATAACAAGGCGGTTAACCATTTCCGGCAGGTTGCCAAGGAGCTTCAAGTGGTGCTCCCCATCAGCTTCTATGAGAAAAAGAATTACGCTCGCTACAACTCCCTTGCGGTCATCGATGCCGATGGTGAGATACTGGGTACCTATCGCAAAAGCCACATTCCGGATGGACCTGGTTATGAAGAGAAATTTTACTTCAATCCCGGGGACACCGGTTTTAAGGTTTGGAATACACGTTATGGTAAGATAGGCATTGGCGTCTGCTGGGATCAATGGTACCCAGAAGCAGCGCGGTGCATGGTCTTAGAGGGGGCAGAAATCCTCTTCTACCCAACGGCTATCGGTTCTGAACCTCAGGATGGCTCGATTGACTCTAAGGAGCATTGGCAAGCCTGTATGCTGGGCCATGCGGCGGCTAACCTGATTCCGGTGATTGCCTCGAACCGCATTGGGCTAGAGGTGGATGAGGATTCCAGCATCACCTTCTACGGCTCATCCTTTATCGCCGGACCACAGGGTAACAAGCTTGTAGAAGCAGGGCGTGGTGAAGAAACTGTGATCGTTCACGAGTTCGACCTAGACCAATTGGAGATCGGCCGGCTGGAATGGGGCATCTTCCGTGATCGGCGTCCAGATCTATATAAGATAATCACCTCCTACGATGGTGAAACCTTGATTAAATAAGCGCAGTGGCGTTTTAAAATGGAATAGAGCCCCCTTTCTTGTATTAAAAGAAAGGGGGCTCTGTCTATCCTTTAGTGCCTTTTTCTGTGAATGTTATGTCTTAGCAAAGGGTCGCCCATTCCAATGATTCTTGTTGCAAGTGAATGCAAGTGAATGGAAGTGAATGGGGAGATCATTGTAAAAGTAGTAATTTATCAAGCGATACCCTATTATTAATAAATATCATAGGGACTGCTAAGGAAAGGCTGAGGTGAACCGAAAAAGATGGATATGATGATCTCTCTATCCCATTGGACCGAAGAGGATTTACGTAATCTACTGGAAAACTATCGTTCCTTAGGCCCGCTTCCTGGAATCGCCTTGACGTTTCTTAAGTCGTTTATTCCTCCGCTACCAACCATTGTACTTGTCGGCTTAAATGCAGCGGCCTATGGATTATGGCTGGGTTTTCTTTATTCGTGGCTAGGCCTTGTGAGTGGCTGCCTAACGACCTTTCTTATTGTTCGTAAGGTTGCAGGGCATCGCTATTTTGCGCGGTGGGAGCGTAACCCAGCAGTGCTCAAGGGGATGGTGTGGATTCGTCGCAACGCCTTTAGCTATGTATTTATTCTAAGTCTTTTTCCGGTTGGACCGTTTGTGGTGATCAACCTGGCAGCGGCACTTGCGAGAATGCGACTTCGTTCGTTTGCTATTGCACTCTTCTTCGGCAAAGCCATCATGGTCTTTGCTGTATCGTATATTGGCAATGATTTTGAACAGTTTACGCGCCATCCCATTAACATTCTTTATGTGGTTCTGCTTGTCGGTGCCTCGCTGTGGGTCAGCAAGAAAGTAGAAAGGCATTTTACTAAACAAGCGGATAACGGATTAGATCAAGAAAACGTTATAAGTTGAACGAAAGACTAGGCAACCAAAGCTGCCGTCTTCCTGAGCATGCGTTGTTCTGAATAGTGCTAATATGCATCGCACGTATAAGACCGTTCAGGGGAGAAATTGAACAAATAGAATATTGTGCTATATATTTGAAATTAAAGGCCCGGTGCACCGCAATCATAGACGGTGTACCGGGCCCTTTTGTTTAAGCGTTAGGATTAGTATCCAAGCAAGCTTTTCGTTGACGCAAAGATATCATTAGCCATTTTTGTATATTGGGTACTGCCGTTAGCTTCGCATTGAGCCACATAAGCATCCCAGTTGGCCAAATCCTCTTGACCGGTGATGAACTTCAAGGTCATCGTTTTCACTGAATCCATCAATGGAGTGGAGATCAGGTTCATCGCTTCACTTTGATCCGGCGTTCCCATAATTGGTGGGGCGAGCTTACGAGGTTCTCTCGTGGCCAAGAT
>JAIMBU010000474.1 GCA_023511325.1 Gorillibacterium sp. | reverse complement strand
CTCCGGTAGAGGTGCAAGTCGATGCAGAGGAGGTGCTTGCAGATGATCTTGCCAAAGTGGTTCAGCGGCATTTGGTTCGCGGGGAACTGGAATCATTCCAGAGCTTGGTGCATCAGCAACTGGCTCAGTCATTTGTTGAGTCGCGGGCGCACTTTGTCAAATTGATTTTTCAGTTGTATCTGATTGTGGACAGGACAGCCAATGCATCGGGAATCGCATTGGAAAGTGGACAGCAGCTTTGGCTTCGCCCCGAAATGGTCCTAAGTCTTGACACCGTGGAGAAGGCGGAGCAATTTCTCTTCCGACTCGCCATCCGCTTACATCAAGGTTCGAAGGATCGAGCCGAGGATACAGATGATTCGATTATCCATGCAGTCAGAGCTTTTATTGACGAAAATTACATGTACGATATCAACCTGACCATGCTTGCCAAACGGTTCAGCTATAACCCTTCCTACTTTTCGGAGATGTTCAAAATTAAAGTGGGTAAGACCTTCATTGTCTATATAACGGAGATTCGCATGACCCAAGCGAAACGTCTCCTTACGCAAACAACGCTTAGTCTATGGGATATTGCTGAGTTAACAGGTTTCTCCAATGCTAGCTATTTCAGTTCCAAGTTTAAGCGGATGTATGGAATCACACCGTCGGACTTCCGCCATCCTCGCACCTGAAAAATTTGATAGCCAACTGCCGAAGAAATAGCATTCATCCCGAGGGCTGTACTTTTTATAATGAATGTATATCCCAAACGTGATTACACGTCGGAAAATGAATGAAAGGAGGAGGCGCGTATGAAAGTGTTACGCAAACCAGCTCTTCGGCAGCAGAATCGCACAGCTTTTTTATTCTTGATCCCTTGGCTAATTGGTTTCTTTGGGCTTACGCTTGGACCCATGCTTTTCTCGTTTTATCTTTCTTTGACCAAGTACAACCTATTGAATTCACCAAAATGGTTAGGCTTGGACAATTATAAAGAGATATTTACCAACGACGACAGCTTCTATCAATCTTTATCCGTAACCTTTAAGTATGTACTGTTTTCAGTTCCACTCAAGATGATTTTTGCTTTATTAGTGGCTATGGCTTTAAACAAAGGGATCCGAGCACTTGGGGTCTATCGAACAGTTTACTACATCCCTTCTCTACTAGGTGGCAGTGTTGCGATCGCCATCGTTTGGAGAAAGATCTTCGACGGAGACGGATTGTTTAATCACTTTCTCAGCTGGTTTGGGATCGAGGGTCCAGCTTGGATCTCACATCCTGACTATATATTGTCGACAATCATTACATTGTCTGTCTGGCAATTCGGCTCGGCCATGGTTATTTTTCTAGCCGGCTTAAAGCAAGTTCCTGCTGATCTGTATGAAGCAGCGCAAGTAGATGGCGCAAGTAAAACTCGCCAGTTTTTCAAGATCACCTTTCCCATGCTCTCCCCGGTAATTTTCTTCAACCTGATCATGGGTATTATCAACTCCTTCCAGGCATTTACTCCCGGCTATGTGATTGGTGATGGTCGTGGCGGTCCGGTTAACTCAACGATGTTCTACACCCTTTATCTCTACCTGAAAGGTTTCTCCTTCTTCGATATGGGATACGCGGCTGCTCTTGCCTGGATCATGCTAATCATCATCGCTTTATTTACCTCCATTGTATTTATCACGTCGAAATATTGGGTTTTCTATGGCGACGGAAAAGAAGGGGGGGGCTGACAATGGTTAAACAATCTTATTTGTCCAAGGTAACCAGGCATACCGTGATCATCTTGATCGGGATTGTGATGCTTTACCCTGTGTTATGGCTACTGTCTAGTTCTTTTAAACCGAATCAAGCCATTTTCTCCGATACCAGCTTGTGGCCGAAGGTATTCACCTTTGAAAATTATGCGAATGGATGGAAGGGATTCCAAGGTACCTCATTTGCTCGTTTCTTCGTGAATTCGGCAACAATCTCTGTGATGTCTGTCCTAGGGAACATTATTACTTGTTCTTTAGCTGCTTACGCCTTTGGACGTCTTAACTTTCGTTTCAAAAAAGTATTGTTCGCCTGCATGCTTGCAACGATCATGTTGCCTTACCATGTTGTGCTGATCCCGCAATATATTATTTTCAGCAAATTGGATTGGATCAACACTTATTTACCGCTGATTGTTCCCAAATGGCTAGCCCATGATTCATTTTTTATCTTGCTGATGGTTCAATTCATTCGGGGAATTCCCAAGGAACTGGATGAGAGCGCGACGATCGATGGCTGTAATCAACGCCAGCTTTTCTTCAGAATTATTATTCCATTGTTAGTTCCAGCCTTGATTACAACCGCTATCTTTACCTTCATCTGGTCCTGGGATGATTTCTTTAGTCAGATGATTTACTTGAGTGATATCAAGCTGTTCACCGTGCAGCTAGGGATAAGGTCACTGTTCGATCCTTCTGGAGCTTCCGATTGGGGCGCACTGCTGGCCATGTCAGTACTATCGCTGGCACCAATCATGACGATCTTTATGGTTTTTCAAAAGCATTTTCTTGAGGGAATTGCGACTACTGGCCTTAAGTAAAAACGAAGAACCCGAAAAAATCACTAGTAAACACCCGAAGGAATGAAATTCAACCCGGGCAAAAGATGCATTATGATAGGTTTGTAAACGATTGCAAACCATTTGGGGGGATAAGAGAATGAAGAAACGCTTAGGGATGGCAGCAATGGCAATATTGCTGATGGCAACAACAGCATGCTCAAGCAGTGGGGACAAGCCTAGTGCTGGTGCTTCTACGGGGCCTAAAGTAGAACAAGTGGAACTCCGGATCATGTGGTGGGGTGACCAGAAACGTGCAGATCGCACCAACGAAGCGCTGCGCAAATTTGAAGAAAAGAATCCAAACATTAAAGTCGTGGGAGAATTTGCTCCAAGTGCGGGTTACTTTGATAAGCTGAATACTCAGCTTGCTTCCGGTACCGTAGCTGATGTGTTCTTCTTAGGCGGAAACGTAACAGATTACTCAGCGAAGGGTGTTTTACTGGATCTTCAGCCGTACGTAGGTAAAGAATTGATCCTTGACGATATGGACCCAACGATGGTTACCTACGGCACATTAAATAATAAGCTGGTTCATATCTCGGCTGGTGCTAACGCTCGTGGCGTCGCTATTAATACCGAAATGTTTAAAAAAGCAGGTATGCCGATTCCGACAGATGGTTGGAGCTGGGAAGATTATAGCCGAATCAGCAAGGAAATTTCCGAGAAGCTAGGAAAAGGCTTCTACGGCACATATAACTATACCTTTGAAGGCATGGATATTTACATGAAACAAAGAGGTAAACAGGTATACGATATGGAAAAAGGCACATTAGGCTTTAACCAACAAGACGCAGAGGATTGGTTTTCTTATTGGAACGATATGTATACGGCTGGCGGCATCGTTACTCCAGCGTTGCAAGTTTCTAATCCTCCAGGCGACACCAGTAAATCGTTGCTTGTAACCGGTAAGGTAGCAATGAGCTTGGTTCCTTCTAACCAATTCGCTGCTTACCAGAATATGCTCCCAGACACCTTGACCATGGTTCAAGTACCACGCGGTCCTAAAGGTACAGGTGTTGTTTTCGAATCAAGTCAAGGGTTATCTGCCTATGCCAAAACTGAACATCCGAAGGAAGTCGCTCAGTTGATGAATTACTGGATCAATGATCCAGATTGTGCCAAGATTCTGGGTAGTGAT
>JAIMBU010000473.1 GCA_023511325.1 Gorillibacterium sp. | reverse complement strand
GTATCCAACCTGCCTGAAGGAACATCTGCAGAGAAGGAAGCCAAGGAAATCATGCTCCGCTATGAGAAGTGGAAGCAGGAGAATTTCAAGATTGATTTTGACGATGTCCTACTGATCGCCTACCGTTTATTACAACAGCATCCGTCTTTACTCCACACTCTCCAACAAAAGTATACCTACCTCATGGTCGATGAGTTTCAGGATATCAATCTGCTGCAATATGAATTGGTCAAACTGATCGCCCAGCCAGAGCAGAATCTGATGGTGGTGGGTGATGATGATCAGACGATTTATTCTTTTAACGGTGCGCGCAGTGAATTTATTCTAAATTTTGAGCAGACGTATAAAACGGCTGAGCTTATTACGCTTACGATTAATTACCGCTCCACCACCGCAATCGTTGGTTTAGGTAATGAGATCATCCGCTACAATACAGAGCGACGGCGAAAAACGCTGCTGGCCACGAAGAAAAGCAGCGTTGCTCCCCAATACATGCGCCCCTCAACCGCAGATGATGAGGCCCGCCAGATTCTCCAGCATATTTTGCAGGAAATCAGTCAGAGCGAGCGGAATTACGGCGACTTTGCGATTCTGTATCGGGCTGCAAGCAACAATCGGGCGTTGCTCGAGCTTCTGCTGCTTGAGGATATTCCCTACATCGATTATGGGGAGGGTCAACTGCTTTATGAGCATTGGCTGATTCGGCCTCTCATCGACCATCTGCGCCTAACGCTAGACCGGCGGGATTTTGTTGCCATCGAGAGTGTGGTGCCCTCCCTATATATTAATCGGGAAAAAGGCATGGAGCATATCCGCAGACAAGAGGCATTGCTGCCTAAGCAAGGCCCGCTCATCCATCTGCTATCGCTTCCCGGCATGGAGACGTACCAGCAAGAAAAGTTGAGAGAACGGCTTGACCTGATTCGATTCATTCACCCACTCAAGCCAATTCAAGCGATTCAGCATATGCGCAAGCAGTTTTATGATACCTTTATCGATACAAATGAGTGGAATCAGCTAACGCAGCATCGGGAAACCTTAAAGGAAATGCTCGATGAGCTGGAAACCTCGGCGGAACGGTTCGATACGATTGCTCAATTTCTCGATTTTGTCGATGAGGTCATTGCTAAGCGGGAGCAGCATAAAGTAAGCACCTCGCCGCAGCAAGGCAACCGTATTGCGCTGATGACCATTCATAAGTCCAAAGGGCTGGAGTTCCCGGTTGTCTTCCTCATCTGCGCATCCGAGGGCAGCTTGCCGCATAGCACAGCGCTGGCTGAAGGACAAATGAAGAATACCGTTGGCAAGAAAGCCAGCGCCAAGTCAAGCGAAGTAGCCTTAGAGGAAGAGCGACGACTAGCCTACGTTGCTGTGACGCGGGCTAAAGAAGAACTGTTCATCAGCTCTCCTGCCCGTCATCGGGGGAAGAAAGCTGAGGTTTCTCGCTTCGTGCTCGCAGCCTTTAACATCGCGCAAGCTGAGACGAAAGCAGTTCAATCAGCAGCGCTGGGCAGGAAGCCTGCCATCGTGCGTACCGAGAGCGTACCCGCTTGGCTTTGCACGAAGGCCACCTGCCCCGCTTGGGCAAGAATCAGCACACAGGCAGAAGCAAGCCGTGCTACCAAGGAATGTCCACTCTGCAAAGCCCCGATGGAAAAGGGCAGCCGCGTTGTACCAAGGTAAATAATACTTTCTACCATGTTTAAACAGGCTACCTCATCCGTGGAATGATCCACCTTTGAGATAGCCTGTTTAGTATATATAGAAATTCCTCATCAGCTTGGATCAAGCACGCTTTTTACCTTTTGAATAAAAGCAGCGTATTGTGCTAAACCCAGCTCCATGCTTAATTTCTGATAGGGAGGCAGAAAAGCATCCAGTTGGTTCAGTTTTTGTTCAAGATCGTCATACATTTCCTGCTTCTCCTGCATGGCTTGCCGGAGCAACGTCTCCATAGTTGCAGCATCGGCCATATCTCCAAAATACAGATGCATGAAAAAGTCAGAGCGAAAAATTTCTTTGTCCGCAGGAGCGTGTAGATACCTATTGAATTGTTCTGAACCCGCAGGTGTAATGGTGTATATATTCTTATCAGGTTTGCCTTCCTGCCTGATCGATTCTTTGCTGATCAGCTTTAACCCCTCCATCTTGCTGAGGGTGGGGTAGATCGTGCCAAAGCTAGCATCGAAGAAGAAGGAGAAATACTCCTCGAAATGATGCTTAATATCATAACCGGAAAAAGACCGTTTACTTAGTAATCCCAGAATAACATCTTGTATGTTCATGAATAGCATGAGCTCCTCTCTATCCCTCATACCATAACACAACTACCCATTCTGCCTCAATTTGAAATGGCAAGGTTGCATGACGGATCAGACATTTGCCGATAAGTTTGCGCGTTCCCGGGTCGGCTTAAGGTCGCGACGGATTGTTGTCAGGATGACGCTGAGCAGTGTACAAATGACCCCAATATAGATCAACGCAAGCACATCAAGCCAGAGCCCTGATCCTCCAATAATCAAATCCATCATTCCATCCACTGCATACTGTGCGGGAAAGAATTGTCCAATCCAGATATAAAAGGGTGATAGCACCTCGCGTGGTATTGTCGCCCCGGAGGATACCATCTGAAGGGAAAGAAGTCCGACGTTTAGCCAAGCCCCTGCTTCCCCGAGCAGTAGCATGCTTAGCTGCGCAACAGTCATACTGATCAGAAGGATTAGGAACTCAAACATCCACATGGCCATAAATCCCAGGCTGGACCGGATACCGAGACCATAGATCATGGAAGCACCAATTACAGATACGATCAGAGATACTCCCCCCATAATCATGAAGCGGGCGGTGAGTCTTTGCCATTTTCCGATTTGTCCGGATAAATTGATGGAAGCATTATTCAGACTCATGGAGAGAAACATAGCCCCGGTAAATGAGGCTGTAATAAACATCAGCGGCACCATCATTTGGGAAAAATTAGTCGCAGGATGAGTAATTTGCACATCCGAGATTATGTGGTCGGAAGTACTGTCTTTTATCTGTTGTACCTGTGACTCTGGAAGGTTCATTTGGATTAACGTCTGTTCTAACGCCGTCTTGCTGGTTTGGGCATTAACGGCCATCGTAATTTGGTTCGCCGCAGTCTCCATCACGTTAGTTACCATCTGCGGGTTAGATTCATTCACAAAGTAACGGATATTGGCACTCTGCGAGGGGTCATGAATCATACTGGTAAAGCCTTGTGGGATATTGATTATCATACGGATTTCGCGTTTCTCTAGGGCATCCTTCGCTTCATTTAGCGTTAGCTTCTTATCCGTCTGAAACTTGAGCGACCCAGCAATTCCGTCAGTAATGAGTTGGCCTGCAGCACCATCTTCATTGACAATGGCAATTGGTAATTGATCCACACGGTCGGTCACATGATCATATCCTGTAATCCAGATTAGGCTGAAAAAGACTTGAAAGAGGATTGCTGTTATCATTCCGACTATAATGATGGGCTGCTTGAGGAACTTAGCGATGAATTGAACTGACATTTTAAGCATCTCCTTATATATCATATTGTCATATTACAATAAATAATATATCACATTGATATATAATATTCTACTGCATATTCTCATATCTCCGCAGAAATTATCATTTTTCAACGCTGTACTGAACAACATACCGCCAAGATGAATATGAAAAGGCTGAACGCTGTCCAAAAGGACATTGTCCTGTTGGAT
>JAIMBU010000472.1 GCA_023511325.1 Gorillibacterium sp. | reverse complement strand
GTTATAGATCGTCTCGATATAAAAGGCAATAATCCCTTTGTACAGCTCGTTTATGATGTCCTCCTTACTCTTAAAGTAATAATAAATACTCCCTGTCGATACACCCGCTTCCTTGGAGATCAAAGACATAGAGGTTGCTTGTAAATCTTTCTCCATAATTAGTCGAAGTGTAGTATCTAGAACTACTTGCTGTACTTTATTGTATTTCGAAAACATGAATCTCCTTCCCTTCCATCCAATAAACCGAATGTTCATTTTAATTGATTGTATCATTCATTCCTTTGTTGTCAATGACGTCATGTTACTTGCGCATCCATATCCTGCCGGCGACAAAGGTTCACCCTCAATAATGCTCCATTAAAAAAACCGATCCAAAATGGTCGGCTTCCATTCTTCATGCAAGGATTAACTTGCCTCTGTTTTATATAGACTCGCGATCCATTCACTCTCCGGGCTCTAGTGTGATCGACTCCACTAGCTGACCTTCAATTATATCCAGGATCATTCGCATGCCTATGGTGCCAAGTTCATTTCTTGGTACATGTATGGAGGCGATGGGAGGATTGGAATGGGAGGCCATCAAGATGTCTTCACTGCCGACAATCGCCAATTGCTCGGGTATGTGGAGCCCTCTTACTCTACATGCCGCTACCGCTCCAATGGCCATTAGGTCATTCGCGCATACCAATGCAGTGAATGGCAGACTGGGGTCATTGGCTAAGCGTTGCTTCAAGAACTTCTCGGCTGTTTCCAGCATACCTCCGCCTAATAGGCCATCCTCCTTTATGAATGAAATATCTTCTGCTTCCATGGCCTTCAAGAAGCATTGGAACCGATACTCATGGTAATGCTGGGGATTGCCATTGGTCATAAAGCCTATTCTTTGATGACCTCCTGCTGTAAGCTGCTGGATGATCCTCCGATAGGCAGCGGTCCAATCAATATCCAGACACAGCCAATCCTTCCGATAATCTACTGGCTGCATGAGGAAAAGAAAAGGCAGCTTATATTCACGCAAATGCTCGGTCGTTTCGGGGTCGAGGGTTTGACCGAGAAAGATTATACCATCTACTCTGCCGTGAAAGAGCTCAATAAATGGACGATTCAATTCCGATGGGTAGGTTTGAAAGACAAGCATATACCCTGCTTCGCGAGCGGCTTCCTCCAGATGGATCAGGATACCTGCCTCAAAGGGATTGCCTAGATAACTAACGATCACCGCAATCTGCATCGTTCTCTTCGTCTTCATGCTTCGGGCCAGCAAATTAGTCATATAGCCTAACTCTTTCATGGCGGCAAGTACCTTCTGACGTGTCTCCTCGCTGACTTTCGACCTCCCGTTAACCACATAAGAAACTGTGGCTTCCGATACGCCTGCCAGCTCCGCAACCTGTTTTCTTTTTATAATCTCAGCCACCTCCCCTTTTTCCCATTAAACCCTACATAACCTTTGTTGTCTATCGCAATTACTTACTTAATGCTTGCATCTTTCCCAAAAGTCCGCTAGCCAACGGGAGCCCCCTGCGATCAGTGAAATTTGGTGCTATTAATATAAGGCCCATCTATATCTCGGTGCAGTTCAATGTCGACCTCATGTTCGGCGTAATATTTGCTGCTATAACTAAACAGCCTGAGTCCTTGTGAATACTCTCTCAAGCCGGAAGCGACCGAGGAGATCAATGACAGTAAAACGGCAATGGAGCGGCTTTATGCCTACGTCGGCTAGCTCACGAAAATCCAACAACGCTGGATAAAAGCGTATTTCTTTGACGGTCTGAACTGTCGGCAGAAGGCAGAAATGAAGAGGGAAAAGACACTATCATTCTCCGTAGTAGCAATATTACGGGGCATTGAAAACATCAAAAAACCGCCTTCACTTTACGAAGGTCGGTTTTCTAATTTCGCTTTCTTATTTTGTTTGAGAGATTCCGTCAACGATTTGAGTTAGGGCCTCCCTGATAGGTGTAACTGGGCGACCAAGCAGTTTTTCCAAATCATTGCTTTCAATCTCCAATGTGCCTTCCCGAATGCCCTTCTGGATACCTACGAGAATTGAGATAACAAATTCGGGTACACCAGCGCTTTTCATGATTTCAGCATACTTGATATCATCAACCTGGTGCACAGGTATTTCTTTGCCTAATACCGATCCAAGGGCAGAGACTAGTTCTTCCTGTGTCATCAGCTTACCTGCAAGCTCATAGATCGTATTTTCGTGCCCATTCCCCGTTAGTACTGTTGCAGCCGCCTCCGCGTATTCTTGTTGCAATGCCCAACCCGACTTGCCAGACCCTGCAGACGTTACCCATGGGTTACCTGCAATAGCGCCTTGAATATTCCCAAGCTCATTCTCCAAGTACCAATTGTTACGCAAGAAGGAATATGGAATTCCCGTTTTGCTAATGGCCTCTTCGGTGATCCGGTGTACTGGAGCAAGAAATAGCGAGCTTTCACTTGCATTTGTTGCACTGGTATAGACAATAAATCCAACTTGCGCTCGTTGAGCTGCTGCTACCGCATTTGTGTGTTGTCGAATTCTTGTTTCGTTGTCCCCATCTGCCGAGATAATCAACAACCGATCAATACCTGCAAAAGCGGTATCCAATGTTTCGGGAAGGTCAAAATCTCCATGCCGAACTTCCACTCCCCGAGCCTGCAGTCCTTCTGCTTTTTCTGGATTGCGGACACTGACAGCCAGTTGACTCGCTGGTACAGTTTTCAATAACGTTTCTACAACTTTTGTTCCCAATCTTCCTGTTGCGCCTGTCACTAGCATTTTCATTTTTCTTTACCTCCTGGAAATAATTAATTGTAAGTATTTTCGACATAACCATTCAAGTTACAACGGATTAATAAAATAAAAGCTCTTATCGAGCTCTATTTATTTAAACCTTGCTGTGAGCTGACTTAAAGTCGTCTGCGCCAATCTATGTTCCATCGCGGATTGTGCTTCGCTCAATTCGGATTGAAGCACCATCTCAATGTTCCGTCCAACCGGGCATAGCACGTTTGAATCTTCATGAACGCCAAATAATTGGTTATCTTCAATCAAATTTACGGTGCGATAAATATCGAGCAACGTAATCTCCTCAGGCGCTCTAAGTAAAAAAGCTCCTCCTACCCCGGGACGTACATCCACTAACCCAGCCTTTTTTAACAGACCGATAATTCTACGGATTACTACTGGATTTGTATTTACGCTCTCGGCAATGAAATCTCCAGTCACTTCATTCGGAGTAATCGCAATCAGGGAAAGGATATGAACCGCCATAGAATAGCGAGTGCTTATTTGCTTCAAAAGTATCACCACCGTTGTAACCATTATAGTTACTACGAACCCGTATGTCAATATACGCTTAAACCGCCGATTTTCTTAAATAAAAATTTTCATTAGCTTGTTATAGATAGGATTAATCATATAACCCGTTGGATGAATCGAATACCTTTTGCCTGTATTTAGCTGATTAATCCTTTCTATTTCATCACCAGTCAACTCAAAATCAAAGATCTGACTATTTTCTTTTATTCTTGTTGGATTTGATGATTTTGGAATAATGATTATTCCCCGTTCCAAGTGCCAACGCAAAATGACTTGTGCCACCGTTTTATGATGATGATCAGCAATTTTTTTTAATTCCGGATGCTCCAACAATGCTTTATTTCCTTGCCCCAGTGGCCCCCAGGCCTCGTGCAAAATTTGATGTTCTTTGAGATAGTTTTGCAGAACATTTTGCGAAAACTCTGGATG
>JAIMBU010000471.1 GCA_023511325.1 Gorillibacterium sp. | reverse complement strand
GTTATAGGTTTTTACTTCCTCCATATTATAGTCGTTTGTTGTTACGGCATTTTTGGGACATACTGCAATACAATGCCCACACTTCATACAACTTACATTATGAATTCTAGCTTTACCCTCAATAAGCTCTATATCTGCTAGAAAACAATCCTTCACGCATTGTCCGCAGCCTGTACATTTTTCCTCATCTACTATCATCATTTCGCGTTCTGCCCCTTTTTGTCATAATTATAACTCAATTGTCTCTTACTACGTTAATGAAACTGCTTGCTTCTCCCGGTATTCCGTTGGCGTACAGTGGAATATCTTCTTGAACTGCCTAGCAAAATAATTCTGATCGCGAAAGCCGCTCTCCATCGCAACCTGCAGAATAGAAAGGTCGACATTACGCAGCAGCGTACAGGAATATTCAAGTCTGCGCCTGATAACGTAATCCATGGGTGTCGTTTGGTAATTGCGGGTGTATACGCGAAAAAACTGCCTTTTCGACAAATAGGCCATATCGGCCAGCGCCTGAAGCGTAATTGGCTGGAGAAAATGCTCCTCCATATACGTAACGGCTTCAGCAATGCGCAGGACCTTGTTCTCCGACCTGCCACTATTGGACTGGTAATAACGGGAGAGCATGCCAATGAGCGAAGTGAAATAAGTACGAATCATCAACCGGAAACCCTCTGGCTTATTGTCGTACTCTTCTAAGATGACATCAAGCATAGCTGATATGCGCTGCAATTGTGATTCATTAAGAGACAACATGCCTTTAAAGTACATTTCCTTCCGATAAAAGGGCTCAATATAGAACAGAGCTTGAAAACCAGGCAGTAGCTTTAGCTCAGACAGTTGGACAATTTGATCGGGATGGAACATCACATTGACGTATTGAATGTTGTTCACATCCTTATAGCCATGAGAAACATTGCCGTGAATCAGGAACACTTGACCGGCTGATACCGGGTACTCCCTTCCTTCTATAATATGAATGGCACTACCCTCCAGAATGACAACAAGCTCGGAAAAATCGTGACTGTGGACGAAATAATCATGGGTCAGTGGACATTTTTCAATCCGGAAGATAAAATCCGGCTCCAAACCCATATCCCTAAAAAGCACTTTTTTACTCATGGCACTATTATGCTAGAAGAGGTCATTATCGTCAAGGCAGCGATGCTTTGAATGCGTTACCATGATAGGGATGTATTACCTGGAGGTGACATAGTGAACCAAGAAACAGGAAACGAGCAAATAAAAGCACACAAACCAGATATTCACAGAAGCACGCTGGATAGCTACTTCTCCTTCCATGATGATGTAAAAGAAGTTGAATTCAACCGTCATGACACCCCCACTCCGTGGATGAATTACTTGTCCAACGGCACCTTTCACACCATGCTATCACAAGCAGGTGGTGGTTTAGCCTTCTATAAATCACCGCAAATCTGGCGAATTACTCGCTATCGTTTCTTTCACCTGCCCACGGACCGCTCTGGACCCTATATTTATTTGCAGGATGCGGATTCTGGAAGCTATTGGTGCCCCACCTTCGAGCCGGCCTTCAGCAAGCCAACGGAGTGGAAAAGCGCTCACGGGTTGGGATATACCCGCTTTGAGGCCAAGAAGGATGGACTAGCCGCCAAGACTGTTTATTTTGTCGGATCGTATGAGAATTCGCTGATCTGGAGCCTGACGCTGACCAATCAGAGCCAGTCCGTGAAGGAGCTAAACGTGTACGCTTATGCTGAATTTGGCATGATGGAATTTATGCGAGAGCTCCAATGGCAATGCTACAACAAGCATCAGGTGTCTGTTTCGTACCACGAAAAAGGTGCTCTGATCTACAAATACGGAGTAGAAAATCAACCCAAGCCGGACGAGACCCCGCTGGTTTACTTTACGTCTGATACGCCGCTTCATTCCTATGATGGGGATAGGGACGAATTCATTGGCAGCTATCGGAGTGAGTCCAATCCTACCGCTGTTGAAGGTGGCGGCTGCACCGGATCCACCCTACTGGGCGGTGATCCATGCGGCGCTCTTCAGTTTAAGGTGACGCTTCAGCCTGGCGAAACCCGTACGCTTAATATTTTTCTTGGAACGGCCATGAACGAAGCCGAAATTGCCAAGGCCATTGAGCACTCCAGAGAAGCAGATTTCGTATCCCGTTCCTTCGCAGCCCTTGACGAGAGCTGGAAGGGTTACCTAGGCAAGCTGGAATGCGAACTGCCGGATGAAGATGCAAAGCGGATGATCAACATTTGGAACCCGTACCAGGCGCAGCGTAATTTTCAGTTTTCGCGGAATATATCCTTCTATGCTACGGGTACCTTCCGAGGTGTAGGCTATCGGGATACTGCACAGGATATTTTGGCTATTGTTCCCTTTGATCCAGAGGCTGCCAAGGATAAGGTGCGGCTACTACTGGGACAACAATATCAGGATGGGCATGTAAATCATTATTTCTTCCCCACTGAGGGCTGGGATCCGGTCACCACCATTCATTCCGATGATCATCTGTGGACAGCGTTGGCCGTGTGGGACATTGTAGCGGAATGCGGTGAAGCCTCATTTTTACAGGATACAGTCCCCTTTTATGATGATGGTGAAGCCACCGTATACGAGCACCTGAGAAGAGCCATTGAATTCTCTGCCTCGAAGCTGGGTCCTAACGGCTTCCCGCTCATGCTGCGCTCTGATTGGAATGATCAACTGTTCCGCGTTTGCCGCAAGGGCAAGGGTGAGAGTATCTGCACCTCCATGCAGCTTGGCACTGTTCTGCTAAAAATGAAGGATCTGGCATCGTTGGCAGGTATTCCTGAGCATGCTGCTGGCTATGAGGCTATGTATGAGGAACAAAAGAAGCTGATCAACACCTTAGCGTGGGATGGGCAATGGTTCCGTCGCGCCGTGATGGATGACGGACGTTTCTTGGGTAGCGATGTGCATGATGAGGCGAAGATATGGCTGAATACTCAAACCTGGGCAGTCATGTCCCAGATGGCAGATCAAGCTAAGGCGATACAAGCCATGGACAGTGTACACGATATTCTGGATACGGAGCTTGGCATCAAGAAGCTGCATCCCTCCATTATCACCTTCCCAGATCCTGCTGACCCACTTACCAATTACAATAAGGGAACAGGAGAAAATGGAGCCGTCTTCTGCCATGCGAACACATGGGCCATTATTGCCGAATGTATGCTTGGCAGAGGCGACCTAGCCTACAAATATTACCGCCAGCTTATTCCTAATGTAGCTATGGAGAAAGCAGGTATTACCCGATACAAGGCTGAGCCTTACGTATATGCCTCCAATCTCTTTGGACCGGAGTCTGATAAGTTCGGTTTGGCCAACGTTTCCTGGCTGACTGGAACTGCTGCTTGGATGTATGTGGCTGCAACCCAATATATCATGGGGATCAAGCCTGTTCTGGATGGCCTGCGTATAGACCCCTGCATTCCTGCAGAATGGGAAGGCTTTACTGTTAAGCGAAGGTTCCTAGGCTGCGAATATGATATTTCTATAAAGAATACAAGCCACGTTTGCAAGGGTGTTAAGGAAATCCGAGTCGATGGGAAGCTTCTGTCAGGGAATGTTATTCCAGTTTACCCCAATAGGTCAGCTGTTCGTGTTGAGGTTATGATGTAGAAAAACGAATCCCCCAAGTGGCCAGAGGGCGCTTGGGGGATTTTGTTTTTACATTTGCCTGAACTCTGTGCTATTTATTTTATTTTGATATAGACAAAACGGTAGATGAT
>JAIMBU010000047.1 GCA_023511325.1 Gorillibacterium sp. | reverse complement strand
CATTCCATCAATCCATCATAGGCAATGATCAACGATGCAACTATTATGAAAAGAAAGTGCGGACTGCTGTCCTCACTAAAGGGTGAAGCGCCGATGTATAAGATTCTGGTTGTAGATGATGAACCGAGAGTGAGCGCAGGGATAAAATTTTTTCTGATGAGCTCGGAGCTTCAGATCAGTCATGTAGAAACCGCCTCAAACGGTTTTGAAGCGCTGGATTGCCTGCGAATGGATACCTATGATCTTGTTTTGACGGACATCCAGATGAGCATGATGAATGGCATCGAACTGATGGAAGCCATCTTGTTAGAGCAGCCACATCTTCCGGTTGTGGTCATATCAGCTCATGAAAAGTTTGATTTTGCCAAGATGTCGCTACGGCTGGGAGCCAAGGATTATCTGATCAAGCCGGTAGAAGTGGATGAGCTGATTCATGTTGTGGGTAAGGTGCTTCAGGAACTGAAGGAAACGGGCCGACAGTCCCTGCGACAGGTAAATTCGAATGAGAACAAGGACATTCCTCTGCTTGTGAAGCGGCAGGAAGCACTAATCGAGCTGGTAACCGCTAGGGATTTGCTGGAGACAGATTACCGTGAGCTCCTTGATGAAATTGGTGGCCCGCTTAAAGAAGCGGGTTGTTATTATGGTATTGCTATTGTTCACCTGAACTTAAGCAAGGGTGGCTTCAGTAATAAGGAGATGACCTTGCGGGATCGGCGACTGTTGAAATATGCATCGATCAATATTTTGGAGGAGAGCCTCTCGGATTGGTGTGGAGTAGCCTTTGGTGGCTTTGGAAATGAGCTTATTTGTGTGATTCAGCTGAATGAGGAGGGAGCCTCTCCTGCCCGGTTACCTATTCATTCCCATTTAAACCTTATTGGTCAAACCATCATTATGAACCTGAAGCAATATTTAAATGTAGTGGCTACGGTAGGCATAAGTACGCTAAGTCCCAATTTGACCATGCTCCCCAAGCTGATGGAGGAGGCTGAGGCCGTCATCGAATGGCGTAAGCTGCATCCGAACAACCGAGTCCTGTATTATGAGGATATGGCAGCCTTGGATAATTTGAAGATGATGGAATGGGTCGTGAAGGTCGATGAACTGGCACTGCAGCTTAAGACAGAGGAGACATCTGAGTTATCCCCCAATCTGGAAGTTATGCAAAGTCTGTTAAGCAGTATGAATCACTCCGAGGGATTGCTGCAAAGCTGCTTTGGGATGCTGGTTTATCGACTTTACGGCCTGCTGTTTGACCATGGTTATGAAAGCAGCGAGCCCTTTCGTCACTTTGATCCCGATGTTTACTTTCGCAGCATGGATAACAGCCAAAAAATCGAAAAATTGATGCATTACGTTGGCGAATTGTCCGCCTTATTAAAAAAGTGCATGAGTGAAAGAGAACAATCTGTCGTTTCTCGCATAACGACATACATCAGGCTACATTATGGCGACTATGAGCTGAAGATTCAGGATATCGCCGGAGAGGTACATTTCAGTGCGGCCTATATCAGTTATCTGTTTAAGAAGGAAATGAATCAAAACGTTTGGGACTTCGTATCTGAGGTGCGAATTGAGGAGGCCAAGCGTCTACTCTCCTCAACCGACATGAAGCGCTATGAGGTTTCTTACCTCGTCGGTTACCAGTCTCCTGAGCATTTCAGTCGAATGTTTAAACGGTATACGGGAATCTCTCCGGCTGATTATCGAAAAGAATTCAGGGGGAATTGAACTGAAGCTCCAGAAAAAAGTGGTTTTGGCGTTCTGTCTGCTTATCATTGGGCCTTTCCTGATTGTGGGCTGGATTACCTCCTTACAGACCACCTCAACGATCAAGGCTGAGGTGGGAAAAACCATGCTTCAGCTTGTGAAGCAGAACCATGTGACGATGGAGAATACGCTGTCTTCAGTAAGAGACAAAAGCATTACTTTTCTAGACAACAACTTTTTTAGCAGCTCAAAACAATTTGATTTTTGGACGCATATCGATTCCATCGGGGAGCTGAGTGAGGCTGATGCCATATTGGAGCGCTGGTCTTCCGATGGGACCGAATATGCCTTATACCTGAAAGAGACGGCAGCAAGTTTATTTCCTATAAGCGTTAACTTCAAGAGCAAGGGACTTATTTATCTACAAAGTGAAGCCCCGTTTTACCCTGAATGGGCTGAGGAGACTCTGCGGGAGCTGGGAGCGGGAAGCCTTCGTCTTGCCAAGTCGGATAAAGGCTTGCCAACTATCAGTTTCACCAGGAGCATCCTGCATCCCGAGAAATATAACGAGTCTATCGGTTTCCTCGTCGTTTCCAAGCTGGAGGTTCTGTTGATGAAGAATCTGATCTCCGTTCAGCTCCCTGAGGATGCCGCTATTTTCTTGTTCGACAATCAGGATGATTTGTTGATGAAGTCAGGCGAGGAGGACATGGGCTTGACGGAGCTGCCGGAAGATTTACGCAACCGGGAGTCGGGCTATTATTACGCGGATAGCGGGAAGCAACCGTTTTTATACGCTGTATCCCATGAGTCCAGCTTTCATACAAGGCTCGTCTACAAGGTGCCGTTACATTCGATAACAGGTAATCAAAACAGTTTTCAACGGATGATTACGTTGATGCTGGCGATTTATTTGTTCCTCGTGTTGTTGTTTGTTTTGTATCTGCTTCGTAATATCATCAAGCCCTTAGCCAGATTGGTTACCTTTACTCGCATATACGAGCCGGGCAAGCCCTTCAATTTCAGCAGCCACTCTCCGCGCAACCGTTCGGATGAATTTGGCCTGTTGTACGACGCGTTCATGCGTATGACCACGAGATTGGATCAGTCTATTGAGGAAAATTACGGGATGCAGATCAAGCAAAAGGAGCAGGAGCTATCTACGCTTCACTCCCAGATCACACCCCACTTATTGTATAACACGCTCGATTCGATTTACTGGTACTCACTCGAAAGTGGCAATCAGGAGATCGGTAGTATGGTTAAGGATTTGTCTAAGCTACTTCGCATTGGACTGAGCAGAGGCAATCGCATCATCACTATCGGAGAAGAGTTGGAGCATGTTCAGGCGTATATCCGATTACAAATGATGCGGTATCCGGAAGTTTTTGAGGTGTTCTGGGAAGTAGGGGCAGGAGCGGAGGCTTGCGAGGTCCCGAAAGTCATTATCCAGCCCCTCGTGGAAAATGCCATCTTCCATGGCATTCAGAGCATGGACGGGGAGGGTGCACTGTGGATTCGCATAAATCGTGATGAGGAGGATCTGCACATTACGGTTGAGGACAACGGCTTTATTCCAGTGGACCTCGATAAGATGCGGATGATTATAAGTGGAGAGCTTCAAGACAAGGGGTATGGAATCCGCAATGTCCATCAACGTATTCAATTGCATTATGGAGCAGCCTACGGACTTAGCTATACCCTTCGCGAAGGCGGGGGACTGATTGCGACCATCACTTTACCGGCTAACAAAAAGGAATAAGCGCGTATTTCCATCCGGCTGCGGCCGGTTTTTTTCTATTTAAACAGCAAAAGACGTTAGGAGCAGGGGTGTCGGCTCTCTTGCAAGAATGCATCACGCTGTTGCAGAGATAGATCATCGTATATAAGGAAGCGCTATCCTATACTAAAAGCAACAGAAGAGAGGAGTGGAGCAAGTGAGAGAGATAGCCGCACCTTCCCCGCCGATCAAGCGAGCTCGCGGAAAGGCAGCAGGATTGCTTAAGTTTCGCCGTTTTTGGAAATTCCGTTATTTGACCTTAATGATCTTACCAGCAGCGATCGTACTGTTGCTGAACAATTACTTACCCATGTTTGGATTGTTCATTGCCTTCAAAAAGATCAACTATATAGACGGCATCTGGGGAAGCCCCTGGGTCGGCTTTGAGAACTTCCAGTTTCTTTTCAACAACGGATCGCTATGGAGAATCGTGCGGAACACAGTTGGCTACAGTATGACCTTTATGGTAATTAACCTGGTTCTGTCCGTCTTCATTGCCGTGACCATCAACGAATTACGCGGTCGGTTTGCCGCCCGCACGTACCAGACTTTTTTGATCATGCCGCATTTTCTCTCCATGGTGGTGGTCAGCTATCTGGTCTATGCCTTCCTGCATCCGACCAGTGGCTTCATCAATACCACGATTATGGAATGGCTGGGCAGGCAGCCCGTATCCTGGTATATGGAAAAGGAATATTGGCCCTATATTCTGACGGTAGTCAGCGCCTGGAAAGGAATCGGCATGGGGGCCGTCATCTACATCGCAGCGATTGCCGGCATTGACCCGGAGTATTACGAAGCAGCGGTGATCGATGGTGCTAAGAAGTGGCAGCAGATTATTCATATCACGCTGCCCTCGATTCGCCCCATCATCATTATCATGACCATCCTCAATATGGGGCATGTGTTCAATTCCGACTTTGGACTGTTTTATCAGGTGCCTATGGATTCTGGCATGCTTTATTCGGTGACAGACACCGTGGATACGTACGTATACCGGGTGATGATGCAGTTGAACGATATCGGCATGTCTTCGGCAGCAGCCATGGTTCAATCGGTGCTGGGCTTCATCATGGTCCTATTCGCCAATGGAACCGTCCGCAAAATCGACCCAGAACAAGCCTTATTCTAATGACCTGATTGGAGGTGTGCAATGTGGCTCGAACAGCCTATCGCCGGGAAAACCGGATTTCTCCTTTATCCAATGTGTTCTTGAACCTGTTATTCATCCTGTTGTCTCTGGCTTGCGTCTTGCCGGTTATTCTGGTTATTGTGGTTTCCTTCACGCACAGTGATTCACTGATTAATGAAGGCTACCAGTTCTTCCCAAAGGCGTGGTCCTTGACCGCCTACACAACCATATTCAAGGATGCCGCCACTATCTTTGGTGCCTATCGGGTGAGCATCGGTATTACGGTGGTGGGTACGGTTTTGAGTGTTCTACTTATGGCCCTGTATGCTTACCCGCTTTCCCGCAGGGATTATCCGCTCCGATCCTTCTTCACCTTCTTCCTGTTCTTCACCATGCTATTCAGCGGAGGAATGGTCAGCCGATATATGATCTACACTCAGGTGCTCCATGTGAAGGATTCCTATGCGGCTTTGATCCTGCCGCTCTTGATTGTGCCGTTTAACGTGATCATCATGCGTACCTTCTTTCAAACGACAATTCATCCAGCACTGATTGAGTCGGCTCATATTGACGGGGCGGGTGAACTGCGCATCTTCTATCGTATTGTCCTGCCGTTATCACTTCCGGTGCTGGCTACCATGGCGTTGTTCTCCACCATTCTCTATTGGAACGACTGGTTTAACGCGCTGCTGTTCATCAATACGGAAAGCAAGTATCCGCTGCAATTCCTGATGATGCGGGTGCTGAACGACGTGCAGTACATTCGGGAGAATATGACGCTGGCTATGCAGAATCCCGAGCTGTTTAAGAACTTGCCCAACGAATCACTGCAGATGGCCATGGCTGTCATCGGCATGGGACCGATTCTCCTGGTTTATCCGTTCTTCCAGAAATATTTCGTCAAAGGTTTGACAGTCGGTGCCGTAAAAGGCTGAGGTTGGGCATTACCGGCTGACGGTCCAATATGAAACCTGCCAGCCGTTTGATAGATCTACATTATAGGAGGGTTCATTATGAAACGTAGAAAGTCCGCATGGTTAGCACCACTCGCGCTCGTTGTTGGGTTATCGGCTGTTCTGCCGGCCTGCTCCAGTGGTGGCAAGGAAGGGGCAGCCAGCCCGGTGCCTACTGCCGCTCCCAGTTCATCTGCTGAGGTAGCCGCAAGCCCGCAAGCCCCGGCACTTGAGCCCTATGAGGTGTCCTTGATTTATCAAGGCAAGCCGCAGAAGGATGATGCACTGGTCGAGGAGAAGCTGAACGAATATTTACAGGAGAAAATCAACACGACGGTAGCCCTTCAGCCCATCGCCCCCAGTGACTACAAGAAGAAGACCGAGCTGATGATGAACACTGGTGAGAAAATGGATCTGGTGTTTACTGCCTCTTGGCTGGATTTCTTTGCAAACGTCACCAAAGGGGCCTTTCTTGAGCTGGATACACTTCTTGAGCAGCATGGAGCAGGGATCAAGGAAAACCTGAATCCGCTATATCTGGAGGCACCCCGGTATAAAGGTGCGTTGTATGCCATACCGACCAACAAGGAAATTACCCAAGGCAAGGCGTTTACGTACCGCAAGGATATGATTGAAAAATACAATATTCCGATTGAGAAGATCAACAAGATGGCGGATCTGGAGCCCTATTTTGAAATCATCAAGCAAAAAGAGCCAGATATGATTAACGTATATGTAGCAGGTGGTCCGACAAGCTTCATGATGTATGAAACCAATTCCAACTACCGGCCAATCGGTCCGGTTCCCGGCAAGCTGCCGATGTTCTTTATCGACTACAAAGTACAGGATATGGTAGTCAAGTCAGTGCTGGATCAAGAGATTGTGGATATCAACAAGGCGGATGCCGAGTTGTTTCGTAAGTATTACGAGAAGGGCTTTATCAATGCTGATGCCGCCACGACAACAACAAACGTAGCGGACATCCGCAAGCAAGGCAAGCTATGGATGCAAACCACGGTCTGGAAGCCGGGAGCTGATATAGAATTGAAGCTTTCCGATAACTTTGACTGGGTCTCTCATGTGGTGGAGGAGCCGATCGTCACCACTGACCTAGCCAGCGGTTCCATGCTCTCCATCTCCAGAACGTCGAAGAATCCGGAGCGGGCGATGATGGTGCTCAACTACATGCATACGGACCCGTATGTGATTAATTTGCTGGTTAATGGAATTGAAGACAAGCATTATAAAAAAGTGGGGGACAATCGGATTGAGCCGATTGCAGATTCTGGTTATGGCGAAACAGGCTTGTTCTGGGTACTTGGGAATCAATTCCTCAATTATCTCAAGCCAGGACAACCAGATGACCTATATGAAAGCTGGAAGCAGTTCAACAATGATGCTACCCGGTTCCCGTTGCTTGGATTTGTCTTTGACGATACCAAGGTGAAGAACGAGATTGCCCAGCTTACCGCCGTCGTCAATGAATATAAGGTCATCAGCACAGGAGCCGTAGCGAAGCCTTCCGAGATGCTCGATGAGCGTAACGCCAAGTTTAAGGCGGGCGGACTCGAAAAGGTGAAGGCCGAATTGCAAACCCAAATCGATGCGTGGTGGCAGGAAAATAAAAAATAGCAGAGGTGATTTCTGTTGATACCCGAACGTCTCATCTATACCTTCGTCAGCTACGCCTCCCATTATGATACCGACTGGGGAAAGGGAACCGCTATCGAAGGTGTGGAGAGGACAGCGAGATTGGCTCATCAATACAACATCCCGGTAACCTGGATTGTCAACCGGGGCTCCATTCCCATCCTGAAAGAGCAAATCCGGCAATGGCATGAAGCCTATGGCGACGATGTGATTCTCCAATGCCCGTTTTTTATGGAAGAGGCAGGGATGTCGAAGGCTGTGCTGAAGGATAAACTGGAGAAGGATTGGCAACTAGTAGAAGAGGCTTTTCCATGGGCGACCACCAAAATCGCCGGTCGGGGAAAAATTTACAATGAAGTGATCGAAGTGTTGGAAGAGCTCGACTTCCAGGGAATGTGGGGTTACTGCTGGGAGCAGGTATGGTGGGATGGAATTACTCATAAGGGTATTCCTTGGGGGTCCTGGTATGTAGATAGCAACCGGTATAAGATTCCCCATGCGGGGAAGGGCAAGGTAGTCGCTTGCGAATGGACCGCAAGGGATTTGCATCTATCCTATCATACGGGAAGTCCTGTGCTTTACTCCACCGATCCCAATGATGTGCTTCGCGCTGGCTTGTGCACGAAGGACAGTATCGAATACTGGAAGCTGTTATTTGATGAATACCTCGACAATACGGATCATAATCGGCAGGTATTCTTCCTCCAGCAACAGGAAGCCCATGAGATGGAATTCAGTGAGCATTTTGCCGTATTTCCTGCTTCTCATGTAGAGGCGTGCGAAGGGATGCTGGACAAATTCTTTGCGTACATCACCCAGTTTGCCATTACCATTACAACCCTGCCAAAGGCCATTGCCCTTTATCACGAGCAAAATGCAGAGACAGCTCCCTCTTACATGCTGACAAAGGATAAACCGATCAGACCGGAAATCAATGACTACACCATGACCCTGGGTGGAGTTGCCTTGGGACCGTGGCCAAAAACCTTTCTCTACTATGATAACGAGTGTCAGATGACCTTTATCGAGGGTGAGTGCAAGCCAAGGCTACTACGCAATTATGTGGGGCAATGGAACATGCAGGAGGAATTTACCGAAGAGGTTCCCCCCTTGTTCATCACGAAGTACCAGAAATCGACTGACGCTATTGTATTGGAATATGAAATTGGCAACTGGAAACCGATTCCGTTCGGCGTGGTTTATTGGGACGATTTAACCGACTATGAGGTGGCATCCTGCACAATCGGGGCGGATGTGAAGCTGATTAAAGACCAATTGGCCTTTCTTCGCTTCAACCTGACTGGGAAGAAGACCATGATTCGCCTGGAGCTTCGAAGAACAAACAAGCTTCCGCTGCAAGACTGATATGGGGCCATTTATGATGTGGCAGTAAAAAAACCAAGGCACACCCTCCAATACGAGATGGGTGTGCCTTGGTTTTGCATATAAGGATTTATAAGTGGCTAAGCTGCACAGTGAACTTATGCGTTTTTGCACAACAGAGTCTTCTTCGTTCCGCCACCTTCGCTCTTTAAGCGATTTCCATCGGTCAAGCACTGATTCTGAGATTACTCTTTATGCATCTTCCTATAAGTCGCTGGCGTTACCCCGTGCATTTTCTTGAACACTCCATAAAAGGTATTCAACGACGTAAATCCGTATTTCTGAATAATAGGCTCGATCGGAGAATTAGTGTGAATCAAATCCTCACAGATCATTTTTAGGCGTTTCTCGGAAATCCGGTCGGTAATAGACAAGTTTGTCTCCGCTTTATATACATTGCGCAAGTAATTACGGATAGCTCTAGCTCATCAGCCAGCAGCTTGGAGGATAAATTACTGTCTGTCAGATAATCGTCAATCAGCCGATCAACCTGTTCGATCAGCACGGCATTGCGCGAAATGCTCCGAGCATCAGCAATCTCCTTGATCGATTGGATTAGTTTTCCTTCAATCCAAGGAACAACATCATCCAGTACCTCAAGTTGAATAATTTGATTCTCGACAGAAGTGAGTCCCCATGAGCTGGGTAGTACCTGATGTACCTGCTCCTGAATGAGCCTGCGAATTTGCATAAACAACGTAATCAGCGACATTTTACACTCGAAATAGGATCGCTCCCGGATATTAGCAATGGAAGTATGCAGAATGGCAATCACCGTTTCAATATTAGCCTTCTGAATGGCTTGAGCCATTTGGCGCTCCTTCTCAATCGGCAAATGATACATTTCAGTGGGAGCACTAGGGATTTGTTCCCTTGCAATCACATGGCCATGACCAAGCCCAAACCGCTCCTGCGTTAATTCATAAGTATCCAGATAGCCCTCATGTACTTCTGTAATATGTTCAAGCTGTTTACCCAAAGCGACAGTTGTATCAATAGAGAGATATTGCTTGACCAACTGCTGGGACTCGTAAAGCTTACCGATAAAGGCCAACCGATCCACTTGGCAGAAGAGCACCACTGCGATATGGTCATATCCCATATCGACGGTTTCCAGATTCAATTCTACGGTTTGCAGTGATTCTTTAACAATATTCGCTAGGGCAAATCGCAATAGACGTCGGTCTTTTTCATTATATTGCTCCGTAAAGGGAATGAAGTAATCGATACGAAAGACAGCAATGGAGAAGCACTCCTCCGG
>JAIMBU010000470.1 GCA_023511325.1 Gorillibacterium sp. | reverse complement strand
TATGGAACTTTGTTTTAAGTTCTGAACGTTCACGCTTGTTGTTTTTGTGCAAAAACAATCGACGAGTCCCAAACATACACATAAACCTTCGTCTGGTATAAATCCTTGCATGTTATAATGCGTTCGGGTTTCCAACCTGGTAAGGCAAAGCAAACGCTAATAACTCGTGTACCTACTCCCAGCTTTTCTTGAAAGATCGGGCTTAATCGCTTCATTGCACCGGGGTAAAGATAGCAGAGGACCACATTTGTATCCTCGAATGGGTAAGTGTACAAATCTCCACGAACAAAAGCAACCTCAGTATGATGAGTCAGCCTCGCCCTCAGCCGAGAAATCCATAATGGCAAAGGTGAATTTTCGATTCCGACTATTCTCCAGCCTCGGTGTCTACTCGCTGCATGCAAGGCTAGTGTTCCCCAGCCTGAACCCGCTTCCACAATAAGCCCCCCACCTTTTGGAACTGTTAGAAGCTCGATCTCCCTTGACACCACATGTTTAACGGGCGCTGAAGAAGGCATAGGGGATATTTCATTCCGCCAGCTCGTATACACGATGGAGAGCATAGCTAGAAAAACCAGAAAAACCAACAACCCAGACCCGATTGTATAGAGTGTTCCTCCCACGCTACTCCACCCCCTTCATGCCTTTTTGCGAACGATTAAATACCTTTATTCATTAGATCCCCCTTAAACTTTTAACACTTAAGAATAGAGCCGCGTTAAAGCGAACCTGTTTAGTATACTAAACAGGGACAATTAGCGAAAGCGCACCCTGCTCGGGCTCTTCACCGTATCAATCATAATCATTGGTGATATGTGAAAATCCTCCAAGTTAGGCAATATGGCGTACGAATCGTAACATTTTGGGATAGATTGGCAATCAACCAACCTTTAAGCTTATAAAAGGAAGCGCTTCATAAAATACTTCATCGAGGAGGAAATAATATTGAGAAAAGCAAAGTTCGGCAGGATCGGGTCTGTCATCCTGGCTATGATTCTCCTATTTCGATTCCCTATGACACCTCCAAGCGTGCAGGCCGAGGAACAGTCTGCTAATGCGGAGGAAAGCATCTATGCGTTTGAGGCTGAGGCGTCCATTAACCAACTGAGTGGTAATGCGGAGATCAAAGTCTGCGATCCAACCATTGGTTGCTCAAACGATCAATTGGTAGGTAATTTATGGGGCGGATCTGCCCTGCAGTTTAACGAGGTATCTGTAAACGCTAGTGGTATTTATGTAATGACGATTCATTACATATCAGGTGATCCCAGATCTTATGGAATCAGTGTGAATGGCAGTGCCACCGATCATTACGATTTCCCGAAAACGACGGATTGGAATACACGGGGTATCTATGAGTTAGAGTTGGCGTTGCAGCAGGGCCAGAATACGATTAAGTTCGAGGACGAGGGTGGTTACTCTCCGGACATCGACAAGATCGACCTTCATTTAGCTGCGTCCGAACCTGTGACGGATCCGGGTAATGTCGATGGGATCAGCAATATTGGCCTTAAGGTCAATTCGGCTAAGTATGGATCAATTGCAGTGGTGGAGCACGAGAATGGCCTGACGCTCTCCAATGGACAATACAAGATTACCTATAATACGGATTCAGGCCTAGCCGCCTACGATTGGAACGGCAAGACTAGAGTCAAAGGCATTTACAGTAGCATTCAATTAGATAAGCTGTTGGATAGCCGAAATTATGCCTTGCATCAGTTTAAGATGAGCCGTGTTGAGCGAATCAAAGACGGTCATGGTAAAGGCATACGGGTAACGATTGAGAACCTCCAGTCGGGTCTTCCGACGATGAAGCAAATTTATCAAATCTATGACGGCCAGCTCTACTTTCTAACCAGTCTACAGGTTCTCAGCGATACGACGATTAGTACGAACGATATGGCTCCTATTGTGCTAAATTCGACAGGAGCCATCGATATCGGTAGTAACTCGGACAATCGGGTGATGGTCGCTCCCTTTGATAATGACATGTGGTCCAGATATCAGGCACGTACAATCAATACCAGTCTGAATAACAATAACTACTTGAGCTCAGAATTAACGGCTATTTACGACAACACAAGTCGGAATGGATTAGTGATCGGATCGGTTACACACGACCTATGGAAAACCGGTATTTACTGGAGCGGTTCGGACGACCGTTTGAACAAGTTGAAGGTTTACGGCGGATTTTCCTCCGTTACATCGACACATGATACGATACAGCATGGGAAGGTAACGGGAACGACGTTAACCTCTCCGCAAATTTATGTAGGGTTTTATGCGGATTATCGTGAAGGGCTGGAGGGCTTCGGGCAAGCGAATGCGGCGGTTGCCCCTCCGCTTATATTTGAACGGGGAGTTCCGAAGGGCGTACCGGTGGGATGGAATAGCTGGGGCGCTTATGATAGCGGATTGAACTATGGAAATGTGGTGGATGTGTCTAATTTCTTTAAGGAGAATCTACAGAAGTCTTCCTTTGCCAATAACGGCAATGTCTACATTAATCTGGACTCTTACTGGGATAACCTGTCCGAGCAGCAGCTTCGGGATGCGGTCTCCGTCATTCGAAAGAATGGACAGAAAGCCGGCATTTACTATTCCCCTTTCGTCTACTGGGGGGATAACATGAGCCAGCCTGTAGAAGGCACAGACGGAAAATATACGTACGGCGATATCATTATGCGGGATTTAGGCGGCAATCCACTGCCGAAGATGGATGGAGCCTATGCGATCGACCCGACCCATCCCGGCTCTAAGCAGCGCATCAAATACTATTTCAATCGTTTTCTCGATTACGGATTCGAGTATATCAAGATTGACTTCTTAAGCCACGGCTCCTTGGAGGGTAAGCATTACGACCCCAATGTGCAGACGGGAATACAGGCTTATAATCAAGGGATGGCGTACATCAATGAAGCACTAGACGGAAAAATGTTCATTAGCGCCTCAATCGCTCCTCTATTTCCGAGTCAATACGCTCATGCTAGACGCATTTCATGCGATGTTGACGGGTCACTTAGCCGAACGGAATATCAATTGAACAATCTAACCTACGGCTGGTGGCAAAGCGGAACGATTTATTCATACACAGATCCGGATTATATGTCGCTAGTGAAGGGCGGGTCTTTGGCTGCCGCACAGACACGGGTCAATTCTGCCGTCATTTCAGGAACGGTATATCTGAACTCCGACGATGTGAATGACCCGATCGCTCAGGAATATATGAAAGCCTTGCTCACCAATAAACAAGTAAATGCGGTCGCGATTAAAGGAAAGGCATTTAGGCCAATCGAAGGTAATACAGGAATAGGCGCCGCGGATAGCTTCGTGCTGAAGGACGGGAAGGATTATTACCTAGCTGTGTTTAATTACACCAACGAGAGCGTGATGAAGACGATTGACTTCAAACGGGCTGACATTCCTTATCTCTCTAAAACAACCGTCACTGACCTTTGGACGAATAAGACGAAACCAGTTACGGGCCCGTTCAAGGTAAGCCTGGACGGAGCACAATCGAAGTTCTATAAAATCTCTGTGAAATGAGACTAAAGCAAGGAAATAGCTGACTAGGTAAGAAACTAATAAGCCTTCGGCAGCACACCATAATGGCGGCTGACCGAAGGCTTATTTCTATTGCTATGCTATAGCTAAGAATGAGAACTCGTAGCGCGAAGATCATGACTGTTGTAAATGGAGACGCCACAAAAGTAATAAAACAATAGAGGTTAGATCTTGAACTTAGCCGCCAGAC
>JAIMBU010000469.1 GCA_023511325.1 Gorillibacterium sp. | reverse complement strand
ACAAATGAAGGATGATGGCAGTATACTGCCTGGTATGGAATCTCTCGATATTGATTCCCTGCGGGCACAATTCGCTGTAGGCAAAATCGGCATGTACCTGACGATTTCCTCGGAGCCGATTGTTTATCGAGATCAGTTTCCTGCTAAGGTCGAGTGGGCAGCCGCACCCGTACCAACGATTGATGGAATCGTCAGAGGCCCATCGGGAATCCTCGGCGGCCAATGGTTGGGGCTTAGCCAGGACTCCAAGCACAAAAAGGAAGCCTGGGCTTTTATGAATTACATGTACGGCGATGGGATATTACAGCAATATTATGAGCAGGGATTCGGCATCTCCATGGTTCCAGCAGTGATTGCCAAGGCCAAGACTCCCAACATCAAAGGAATTTCCGGCTTTCTCCCCAATGAGTATGATGGGGTATGGCCCATCCCACCAATCGTCAATATTCGCGGCGAGGAATATTTCGATACACTTTTCAACTGCATTATGCAGGAGCAGGATGTGGACCTAGTTCTTGCCGATTTAACCAAACGGTATAATGAAGCGCTAGAACGGGGTCGAATGGCAGGAGAGGTAAACGTGGAGCCGAACCCTACCTTTGTGCCAACACAGCTTTTTGGTATTTTTGAAAAATAGGGATATCGTGTGTATTCATCTGAATTTCCATAAACAGGGGGCGATATAGAATCGCCCCCTGTTTATGGAATCGCACGCGTTTTTGGAGATTATTAATGGAACCAATGGAACCAATAGAACCAATAGAACCAACGGAACCAATAAGGCCTGCTCAAATGTAGTGCTTTTTAATGAGTAGTCCTTAAACAGTAACTTGGCCCTTACTAATAGGGGCATACAGGATAAACGGAGCAATCTCAGCCAGCTTGAAACATCCTGCATCTAATCAGCGCCTTCAACTCATTGGGAAGAGCTAACTGCATTTCCTACATCTATTACCGTGTTTATCGGTTCTGGAAGGAAACTAACTGCATTTCCTACATCTAATTTGGTGGGTTTAGTCGTACTTGATGAAATGGGCGGAAATAGATGTACCTTTTGCAGGTAGTTAAGGAAAAAACGGGCTCTCGTTGTTTTTAACTGTACCTTTTACAGTTACTCTATCGAATCAGTCGGTCATGGTCGGCTGCAAAGAGTTAGGGTGTCATTCTCACGGAAGGATCGGCGAGCGAGAGCGAAATAGGTCATTTGTTGACGACGGTTAGGCGGTTATCCCTTAAGCTTCGTCTTCCAAGCACGCACGCACGAGGTCATCGACGTGTGCAGTGGCGAGGCATTCTACGGTGTCCGCAGCACCATAGTATATTTTAACCTCACCGTTATCCTCTAAAATCATGCCTCCAGGAAAAATCACATCATTGCGGAAGCCCCCGTCCGTTTCGTAGAGTGCCTCTGAAGCCAGAAGTGGTCGATTGGATAGGCCGATAATACGGCTTGGGTTCTCCAGATCGAGCAGCATAATCCCTGCTGAATAACGTTTTTTCCAGGAGGGCTCCCAGCCGTTCTTACCACGAGATGGATCTACATCGACAGCATGGAAGGTCGTCAGCCAGCCTTTATCCGTCTTGATGGGCGGCGCACCAGGTCCAACCTTGTCATTAGAGAAAGCAACCTGCTCAACAGCCAGGAGCAAATCAGATTGTCCCCAAAAGCGTAAATCCGGAGAACGGGAGATCCAGGTATCGAAGCGGTCCATTCCGCCACGGCTATATACGGTAAAAGGTCTTTCCAGCCGGGTATAAAGACCACCAATTTTCTCAGGGAATAACACCATGTTGCGTAGGTCCGGAGTGGATAAGCTCAAGATATCGAAATGCTCAAAATCATCGGTTACCGCAATGCCGCCACGAATGCCATGTTTGGTGTCAACGGCAAAGCACATATAGCAGCGGCCATCGATAACGGTCAAGCGTGGATCATAGGCGCGGATGATCTCTTCATCATGAAGCTTAAAGCAGGGCTTCGGCTGTACGTTCCAGTGAATACCGTCATCACTGTAAGCAAGTCCGAGATCCGTGCTGGAATGAGGCTCCAGCGTTTCTTGCTCAATAGATCCATGGTCATTGCGAAAGACCATGACGTATTTCCCCTGAAATTTGGTTACGCCTGCGTTAAAGACAAGTGCTGTTGGGTAGGGAACCTGACCTGCAGTTAGGACAGGGTTACCCGCATAGCGAGTGACTGAAGGAATTGACGTTAATTTACCGATCACAGTTGGGTTCATCTCTCTATACTCCTTCTAAATTATGTTCTCTATAAGCCTGAATTCACTGTTGTTACATAATCTAGCCCTTCAAAGAACCTGCGGTCATCTGCATAAACGATTTATTAGCTAACACGTAAGCAACTAATAGTGGCATCATCGCGAGGCAAGCACCAGCCAGCATGTAATGGGTTTGAGATGCTGCCGATATGCCATACTTCAGATTGGCCAGTCCAACCGTGAGCGTCTGTAGCTTAGGCTGGCTCATGGTAAATACCATCGGCAGTAGATATTCGTTCCATGCAGCGCGGAAGGTAAATAAGCCGGCCACACCTAAGCCTGGTCGAAGCAAAGGCAAAATGACTCTCCAGAATGTACCTGGCATCGTACAGCCATCTATTTTGGTAGCTTCATCTAATTCCTTAGGGATGGTTCCCATAAAGCTGAGCAAAATGAAGAAGATATAGGCATGGGAGCTGATCAGAATGATGATGACGCCCCATAGGGTTTTGTTCAGGCTGAGGTTAACCATCAGCTCATATTGTGGTCGCAGAACAACGGCGCCAACTGAAACAAACATGGTCGCTGCTTGCAGCCCGACATAGGTACGTTTGCCTGGAAAGCGGAAACGGTCAACGACAAAAGCAGCCATGGAAGCAATAATCAGCGTACCTACTGTGGTTGATATGGATACAAATAGACTGTTCCAAGTGAATCGCGAGAAATTAGCCTGCTTCCAAGCCTGCACGTAATTATCGATCTGCCAGGAGGCGGGGAAGAAGGTAGCGCCGGTCGTAATCTCTGCATTGGTCTTAAAAGAGCCTAAAAGGGCAATCGTTACTGGGAAAATGGTGATTAGCCCCACGCTGATTAAAAATACCCAAAGGATGATTTGTCCGCTGATCGCCGGAAGGGCAATGCTAAACGGCTTATGTGCTTGTCTTTTTAGCGGTTCCGTACGCATAATCATGCCCTCCTTAGTTTATCTTGTTCATTTTTCTGGACATATACTGGTAGACCAAGGTGATCATGCCCACGATAATTGCTGTAACAAAGCCAACCGCGCTTCCGTAGCCAAACTGCGGGTCCAAAGTAGCTCCTGCGGAGGGCATTGGGAAGAGAAGCTTGTAAACATAGAGGAACATGACTTCTGTTCGGCCGATGGGCCCACCTTCGGTAAGGACCATAATACTCTCGTAGCCTTTGAGCGAATTAATAATCGCAAGCATAATGACGATTTGCATAATTGGAGCCAGCAGGGGAACCGTCATGTACCAAAATTGCTGGACCTTGGTAGCGCCATCGATGGATGCACTCTCGTAGATATCGTCGGGAATGCTTTGAAGTCCAGCGAGAAAGAGCAACATGTAATTCCCGATAGCCCCCCAGGCGGCTGGCCCTGCGCCTGGCGCGGGCCTACACCGGGCGCCATAAGATCGTGAAGTTTGAGGGCTGCTACCACGGCCATGCCGACACCCTGCTGGCGCGGGCCGGGTCGGGCGTGGCCACAATGGGCCTGCCCGATAGCCCCGGCGTGCCCC
>JAIMBU010000468.1 GCA_023511325.1 Gorillibacterium sp. | reverse complement strand
TACCTTAACGGCATAATTCTTTTTTGTCATCCGATATATGCAGCTCGTTTAGTAATATTGCCCTTTGCCTTTGCTGGCGGGGCTTTTTTTTAACCCAGAACAAACGTTTCTCTTTCTAGCAAATATGTTTATACTAAAGCATAATACTAATGGCTACATAGGAGGTACTCTTGATGACGGAAGGACTGTTGGTTGCATCTCTTGTTCTGAACATTTTGGTTCTGGTGGTGGTTATCGGACGCAAACCAAAAGCCGTGGATAACGGAAGCCGAGAGGCACTCTCGCAATTGGAGAAGCAGATCGATCGTTTGGACCGAAGCTTACTTGAACAGTTTTCGATCAATCGGAACGAAATCCAAATGTCGGATCGGCGGACGCGAGAGGAAATGGGGCTCAAGCTGGAAGCCTTCAACCGGACACTGCTGGCTTTTATGGATAAGCTGTCGGATATTCAAAAGCAACAGTTGGGTACGACGGAATCGAAGCTGGATAAGCTGCGAGAAACGGTTGAAAGTAGACTGAAGGACTTGCAAGAGGATAACAGCCGCAAGCTGGAGCAGATGCGAGCTACCGTTGATGAGAAACTCCACGCTACACTGGAGCATCGACTGGGAGAATCCTTCAAACTGGTCAGTGATCGGCTGGAGCAGGTGCACAAAGGACTAGGAGAGATGCAAACCCTTGCTTCCGGTGTCGGGGACCTCAAAAAGGTGCTGACAAATGTAAAAACCCGTGGGATATGGGGTGAGGTGCAGCTTGGTAATCTGCTTGAGCAGATCCTTACTCTCGATCAATACGAGCAGAATGTAGTGACGCGCAAGGGAAGTGCTGATCGAGTGGAGTTTGCGATTAAGCTTCCCTCTAAAGACAGTGCAGGTGGAATCATCTGGCTGCCTGTAGATTCCAAATTTCCCACGGAAGATTATCAACGCCTACTGGATGCTCAGGATGCGGGAGATCTGGATGGTGTCAATCATCATTTGAAGCAGCTAGAAACACGGCTAAAGGCTGAGGGCAAGGACATCAAAACCAAATATATTGATCCGCCGCATACGACTGATTTTGGTCTCCTCTTTCTACCTACGGAAGGCTTGTATGCTGAAGCATTACGTCGTCCGGGACTGAGTGAATGGTTGCAGCGTGAGTGTCGTGTCATTCTGACTGGACCTACTACACTTAGCGCCTTACTCAACAGTCTGCAGATGGGTTTCCGCACACTTGCGATTGAGAAACGTTCAAGCGATGTTTGGCAGCTCCTTGGAGCGGTGAAAACCGAGTTTGGCAACTTTGGTGACATCCTTGATAAGACGCATAAGAAGCTGCAGGAAGCGAGCAATAGCATTGAAGGCGCAGCTCGAAAGAGCCGTAACATTGAACGTAAGCTGAGTAAGGTACAAGAGTTACCTGCTCATGAGGCTGAGGAATTACTTAAGCTTGATGCATAGGAATTTTAGAAAAAGTCTTTTCTGGAACAAAAAGAAGCCCTTTCGACATGCCATCACGGCTAGTTGAAAGGGTTTTTGTTATAACTTTCAAGCTTTCTATCGCTATGATTGATTACTCTTCCAACTCAAGTATCCTGTAACGGTATGAATGGCTGTCTCGATGGCTCGCTCGTCCGGCATCAGCATAGCATTGTGCAGCCCATAGGGTGTTTCTACACCTAACCAGAAAAGAAATCCAGGGATCTCCTTGAGAAAAAAGCCGAAATCCTCACCTGTCATGGCCTCACGGCATTCAATCAGCTCGGCAGTACCGCTTCCGTTAAGCCAACCCATGAACTCCGTAGTAAGTGTGGGATCATTAAACACCTGCAAATAATTAGCACCGTAATCCAGATTGACCTGACATTCGAATGCAGCTTCAATTCCCCGAAGCAAGGCTTCAATCCGTGCTTTAATCTTGATCATGGATTCAGCCGAGAGTGTTCGAATCGTTCCTTCCAACCGTGCTTTCTCAGCAATGATATTCATCTTAGTTCCGCCTTCGATCCGTCCGATCGTGATCACTGCGGAATCAAGTGGACTGACGTTGCGCGAAACGATTGTCTGCAGTTGCCCCACAAGCTGGGCGGCTGCGATCACCATATCGTTAGCTTGATGCGGGAGAGCGGCGTGACCACCTGTTCCAATCAAGTCGATAAAAAGCTCCGATGTATTGGCAAAAAGGATTCCTGGTCGTGTAGCAACGGTTCCCGCCTTGTATTCTGGAGCTACATGCAAAGCAATAATTTGATCTGGCATGAAGTCCTTAAGCTCAGCAGCGTCCAGCATAGGCAAAGCGCCGCCTGGACCTTCCTCAGCAGGCTGGAAGATAACGACCAAATCATCATTCATCGGGTTCTGCACAAAGTGAGAGAGAACGCCAAGCCCGATTGCCATATGCATATCGTGTCCACAAGCATGCATGTAGCCTGGATGCTCAGAACGAAAGCTGGAGTTGGTTTCCTCTTCAATGGGTAAACCATCCATATCGGACCGATAGCCAAATGTACGCTTAGGAGCAAGGCCCTTTACACGAATAAGTACGCCCGTTCTCCAAGTGCGAATCTCCATGCGATTCTGCGGCAAGCGTGATAAGTAGTCTAGCAATAATGCCTGAGTTTTGAATTCCTCAAAGCCGGGCTCAGGAATCCGATGTAGCAGTCTGCGCAGTTCAATAAAGGGTTGAACCTTGCTGTCCGTTGTTGTCATGATATTACCTTTCCTGAAACATAATCCTGCAAAACCATTTTCTCATTTAGAGAGTACGCAGCTCTTGCAAGATTTCGGTTTTGGATTTTGTTTTGTCATCAACTTGTTTGATAATCTTGGCGGGGATGCCGGCAACGACGGTGAACGGAGGCACATCCTCGGTAACGACAGCTCCAGCTGCTACGACAGCTCCTTCTCCAATGCGCACACCTTCCAGTACGACAGCATTCGCTCCAATCAGCGCATCATCCTCAACGACAACCGGTTGAGCGGAAGGAGGCTCAATGACTCCAGCCAGAACAGCACCCGCACCGATGTGGCACATCTTACCAACTTGCACGCGTCCGCCCAGAATAGCTCCCATGTCGATCATGGTTCCATCTCCAACGCTTACGCCAATGTTTAGGATCGCACCCATCATGATCACCGCGTTGTTGCCGATTGTAACTTTATCGCGGATTAAAGCACCAGGCTCAATACGTGCGTTGATGCCCTTAAGATCCAGCAGAGGAATCGCCGAGTTGCGGCGGTCAGCCTCAACGACATAATCTTCAATCGCTTCCTTGTGATCCTCCAGAAGCTTGGCTATCATCGTCCATTCACCGAATAATACACCGCTTGGTCCAGAGATAAAAGCCTTAATATCAGAACCGAAATCTATCCCCTCAAGGTTACCCTTTAGGTACACTTTAACAGGAGTTTTCTTCGTACTGTTCTTAATAAAATCAATAATATCATACGTGTTCATCTCACTCATTGTATTCTCTCCTTTTGTCGTTTCGCGCCTTAACGGCACAAACCATTACATTATTTATAGCATATCCATCTGCTGTCTACCAATTCTACAGGAAATCTTCCGGAAAATCATGCTTAAGCAACATCTCGTCTTTTATTGACAACCGGGGTGAAAACATGTCATAATTGCCAATAACAATCAGCGCCTTTAAAAACAGTCCCGTGAGACTGGCAAGGTGAACGACGAAGAGAAATTTGGCTTACCTGGATTCCATCACCAACGCATTGTCGCTAAGGACATGCGCTCATTTTGGCACAGGCTAGACCTTTTCTT
>JAIMBU010000467.1 GCA_023511325.1 Gorillibacterium sp. | reverse complement strand
GTTCATGTCCCTCCTCAAGAAGGGCGCAAGCAACATAAGAGCCGATAAAACCGGTTCCTCCCGTTAAAAAGATCTTCATAATTGTATGTCTCCTTTTATTTTTCTGGAAGACTTTCTTGCTGCTTCCAGTCCGTGGATTCTCGATACACTACTTTTGTGGGCATCCGGATCAGCTCATACGGCCGTTCTGGATGTCCGATCCGCCAGATGATTTCTTCGGCGGCTCGCATTCCAAGCTCAGTCTTGAAGCTGTCAACACTGGTGATGTTCAATAAATAGGCTTCCGAAACATTATCAAAACCGCTGACTGCTATATCATCAGGCACACGCAATTCTTTTTCCTTGAGTGCCTGCATGACATTGACCGCAGTATAATCATTACCACACACGAAGGCTGTAGGATATTCATCCATCTGCCGAATTCCATCCACGATCACATCCGCGGTCAAACTGCGGGCCCCCTCACTGGTAAAGCAGTAAGCCAGATTGATCGGAATGCCTGCCTTCTCCATCGCCCGCCTGAATCCAAGCCAACGCTCCCGAAAGCTTCGACAAGTGTGTTTCTCCCCAACGTAACCGATCTTCCGGTGTCCGTTTTTGATCAGACGCATCGTGATTTCTGTGATGGGCTGCTCATTACACAACATGAGTGTATCCACCATCAGCCTGTATTCATTGGCATCAGTCACCGTATCCACCGACACGACCGGCAGCCCGAGTGCCTTGATCCTCTCGATGTGCCCACGCTCGAAGTTGCCCAGAGTGACGATACCATCCGTGAGGTTGGAGAGGAAATTACCCGGCAGTATGATATTCTCATGGTCCACCAGATCCACAAAACAGATGTTCATATCATATCCCTGCGAAACCAGGACGTTCACCATCCCGTCAACCAGCTTGCTCCAAAAGGAACCGGTGTTGCCTCCGCGCAGGGTGAACAGGCTGATCAACTTGCGGGCGGACTGGTTAGTCTGGGCGTTAGCCACCATCTGCGCATTGGCCGTGCGCTGGTATCCCATCTCCTCAGCCTTTTCGAGGATGAACTGAAGCATTTCCTCCCGCACGCCGCTACCACCGTTCAATGCTTTAGACACAGTGATTCTGGAGATATTGAGCGCGTCAGCAATATCTTGCTGCGTTACTTTTGTCACAGTTTCCCCTGCTTTCCATGGGCTATTTGCCTATTTATTGACTTCAACTGTGACTAAGTATAACGCACTCTCTCCAAAAATGTAAAATTAATGTTAAGTAAAATTACTCCATGTAAACTAAAACGTAAAGTTTTACTATTTCGGCATCTTTGTCAAATTCTCCAAGCTGATTGCAACGCTTTCCAGCCGGGGACGCTCAAAGCTTTCCTGTTTGACGATAAAGAGTTCAGTGCCGTTGTCCCTTCCTGCCGCCAGAATAGCGGGGATGTCGATGACGCCACAGCCGATCTCAGTGTTCTGCGTGGTCTGTAAATTCTTGCGGTCCTTGATATGGAGGATCTTGAACCGGCCAGGATATTGGCGAATTAGTGCTGCAGGGTCTACCCCGCAATGATGGGCCAAGAAGGTCTCCAGCTCGAAGAACACGAGGGCGGGATCAGTCTCCTCCAAAAGGATTTCAAGACCACGCCGTCCACCAAATTCCTCAAACTCAAAATCATGGTTTTGGTATCCGAGACGGAGTCCCTTTTCCTGCAGCCGCTTCCCGAGATCGTTCAATAGCTGTGCTCCTCTTTTCCATCCATCGACGTCCCCGCGGCAGTCAGTCGGGATGCCCGGTGTCACCAGACGAGGGCATCCAATTTGCAGCGCATAGGCCGTCTCCTGCTCAAATCCATCGGCGAGAACGTTGAAACCAACATGAGCCGAAAGAGCGCTAAGCCTGCCCTGATCGAGGACCGCTTTAAGCTCATTGGCCGGCTTATTGAAGTAGCCCGCCATCTCAACCGCTTTGAACCCAATTTCCGCCACCTTTTGAAGCGTGCCGAAAAAGTCCTGTTCGCTCAGAGAATGCAGCGAATACATTTGAAGTGCAATCTTAACCAATACTTTCCCTCCTTATGCCCGGTTAAGGGCTATTTTACAGGCGTTCAGGTGTTTTGCCTCGATAGCTGTAAAGCACCTCTCCGCTTTCGTCGACAAGGAACAGTGCCACACGGTCGGCGGGCAGCTTGAGGCGATACCGCCGGCCTTTTTCACGGTCGGCCAGCACCACGGTCTGGTCTTGCCCGCATTCCGAGACGAGAATATACAGATCCGCATGCTTGAACGGCAGCTTTTTCAGCAGAACACCGTAGCGATCTCCGCTTTCAAGCTCTAGTGGAGCGGATACGCCGGCCTCAATGGCCGCAAAGTGGTACAGGGCGGATACCGTTTCATCGTTGCGGTTAAGCTCCACCGGCAGCGGGGACCAGATCACCTTGCCCTTTCCGTGCGGAATGACCCGCACCTCATCGAAGTCCAACCCGACCACTGATTCCTTGTCGACCCATTCGTATTGGTCTCCTCCGAACGTAACTGGCAGTGGCATCCCTTCCAGCACAAGGGTTTCCTCACGACGGGTCACACAGATGCTTGTCTCAAGTCCAAGAGCTGTCGCGCGGCTGTTCACCACTCGGTAGTACTCATCCCGACTGAAGATGCCCGTTATCAATAGGGTGCTGCCGGCCAAGACCTGCTGCATGATTTGCTCCCACGCCTTCTGGGAGAGCGAGGCTGCACACGGCAGAATCATCAGCCGATCGCCTTTCATTTTGTCAAGGTGATACTCTCCGTAAGCCTTGAAGGGCAGATGGAGCCGATAGCCCAGGATGCGGGCGGTCACCTTGGTGGCCGGACCGGCATAATCGCGGACCGAGAAGTTGTTGGAGTAAGGGTAGATTACCGCGATCTCCTCCTGTTTCCGGTCCTCGAACCACGGTGCCGCCTCCCGCATGAAGCGGCCGAAATCATACGAGACATCCGCCTCCGGCTTCTGACTGCCATCGGGAAGCACCGCGCCGATATTGACCTCGTTCATGGAGGTCATGTAGGTATTGATGTTCCAAATCCACTGCACCGCGCCGCCGTTGTCAGCGGCAAAGGCGATAGCGTACTTACGCTCCAGCATATTGCGCATCTCGTCCATATTACGCCGTGCCTTGCCGTCGGCCGTCTGCACATACATGATGCCAGTCTCTTGAATGAGGCAAGGCTTATCCTGTTCCTTGCTGAAGATGCTATCCCAGTACAGGTCGTCGTTGAGCCACCAGGAGTGGTTGGTCGTGTAATCCACGGCCTCCGCGAAGAAGAACGGTGACGGTCGCTTGCCACGCAGCGCTTCGTCCTGCCCGATGGTAACGGGCTGTTTAGAGCCCACCGCACGGATGGTCTTCGTCATCTCCCCGATCCAACGGTTCATGACCTCTTGCGTGAACAGGATGTAATCCATTGCCTTCATCGGCTTACGCAGACCGGAATGGGTGGTGCTGGTATTCATGTCCTCCGCAGAGGGCAGGCTGGCACTGGCGAAATGTGGGAGCTCGACGGGTGTGCAGTTCCAGGCCGATTGCAGCGAGACGATATCGTTCCCGTGCTTCTCGCTGAGCCAACGCACCCACTCCCGGCGCTCGTAGGGGTCACCGTTTGGCGAAGGCCCCCACTGAGTGCGAATGGTGCAGAGCGAGGGTTCGTTGATGAGATCCCACGAAACTCCGCGACTCCTGGCATGTCGGCTGACGAGACTGCTGACGAATCGCTTCTGCGCCATCAGGCTGCGTGGATCTAGGTAGGTA
>JAIMBU010000466.1 GCA_023511325.1 Gorillibacterium sp. | reverse complement strand
GTTATGGAATACATGAAGAGAGCAGATACAGAATATGACAATAATGTTATTGCGAATAAGCAATAATAGTAGCAATAGGGAAATAACAAGAGCAACCTCTGCTTAGGAGGCAGGAGTTGCTCTTTGTTTTCAGATCGCTATAGAGGAAGATAGGAGTGGAACTACACGATGACCGCTATAAAGAGAACAAAGAAAAGCAAGTGGACTAACTATGCGATATGGTTCATAATGCCAGCATTTATATTGTACAGCTTATTCGTTATTGCCCCTACACTGAGTGCAGCTTACCTCAGCTTTACATCTTGGAACGGCATCAGTGATGAAATTCGTTATATCGGGCTTAATAATTTCGTGGAAATATGGAATAGCACAAGGGTGCATCATGCGTTTAAGAATACGTTAATATTCACCGTTTCATTAGTTATTATGGAAAATATCTTAGCTATTCTATTAGCTATGCTTGTAGATAAAGTTCGCTGGTTCAAAAATATATTCCGCAGTATTTTTTATTTCCCCGTATTGATGAGCGGAGTTGTTATGGGTTTTATTTGGGTCATTATCTTGAATTACAATTTCGGTGTCGTCAATCAAATCATGGATATGATTGGACTTTCCTCTTGGAAGATGGATTGGCTCGGTGACCCGGATCTAGCTTTGATCTCAATTATCTTATCCACGATATGGAAGTCAGCCGGGTATTATATGGTTATCTATCTCGCGGGAATTCAAGGTATTCCTCAGGATTTAAAGGAAGCGGCAAGCATAGATGGTGCAAACAACTGGCAGCAATTCCGCCATATTACTTTCCCGTTATTGGCCTCAGCCATGACGGTGTGTATGATGCTTTCGATGATCGGGTCGTTAAAGATCTTCGATCAGATCGCGGTTATGACCGATGGCGGACCCGGTTTCGCGACCGAAACATTAACCTATATCATCTACAAGGTTGGTTTCGGTGAACTAAGACAAGGCTTTGGTACAGCGCTTGCCATTGTGTTGTTCCTGATAACGCTAGTCCTCTCCCTCATTCAAATTAAAGTGCTTCGTAAAAGAGAGGTGCAATACTAAGATGAGTAAAGAGAAACGGATTTTGGATATATTGATCTTTGGCGCTACGTTGCTACTTGCGATTATTTTCTTTTTTCCAATATTCTTCAACATCATGTCTGCATTTAAGAGCAATGGGGAAATTCTCAAGGACGCGATTGCTTTTCCCAAAGGCTTATATTTAGACAGCTTCAAGTATTTGTTGACGGCGACAGACTTCCCACGCGCAATTCTTAACAGTACGATCTTAACCCTTGTGTCTATCATTATGATCGTTCTAATCATTCCAATGGCCGCTTACGCGATCGAACGTTCGAATAATAAATGGACCAACGGTGTATTCGTTTTCTTCCTGTTTGGGATGATGGTTCCTTTCCAGGTGTATATGATTCCTTTAATCAAGGAATTAAATATGATTGGTTTATACGGTACGTTGGCAGGTCCGATTATGGTCTATATTTCCGGCTCTGTCGGATTTGGAGTGTTGCTGTATACCAGCTTCCTGAAGGGTGTTCCTCGGGAAATTGAGGAGTCTGCGGAAATCGATGGTTGTAGTCGAACGGGGATTTTCTGGAAGATTGTATTCCCTTTGCTTGGTCCGGTTACGGCGACTATGATCGTCTTGCAAGGTCTTGGAATTTGGAATGACTTCCTCATGCCAATGCTTGTACTCCCATCAGGAGAACCAAAGACAATGATTGTAGAAATTTACTATTATGTCGGAGAATTCACTTCTCGCTGGGATATGATCTTCGCTGGAACGACGATTTCGCTTATACCTGTATTTATCGTGTTCTTGGCTCTTCAAAAGTATTTCGTCAAGGGAATTTCATCGGGGTCTGTTAAGGGATAGTCTTTAGGGTATAGGAGGAAAATCACAATGAGTTATTCAATAAATGAGGTAAATAAAGCATGGTTAGATGCTGTCTGGATCAAATTGGAAGCGAAAATGTCCGCGGAATGTGACCGAATCGGTGACAGAATTCCATATATTCCGGAGAACGGTGTGTATGAGGAAGATAAAGCAGAAACTGATATTTATTGGTGGACGAACGGTTTCTGGCCGGGAATGTTATGGCAAATGTATCATTCGACTCATGATGAGAAATATAAAACTGCTGCTGAAGGCGTAGAGCTAAGGCTGGATAAGGCGTTGGAAGGATATGACGGCCTGCATCATGATGTAGGCTTCATGTGGCTGCATTCCGCTGTTGCCAACTATCGTTTAACAGGTAATGAGAAAGCGAAAACAAGAGGGCTGCATGCGGCGAACCTATTAGCGGGAAGATACAATCCGCGCGGTAAATTCATTCGTGCCTGGAATAATGATTGTATTGGCTGGACGATTGTAGATTGCATGATGAACATTCCACTTCTCTATTGGGCAAGTGATCTGACTCATGATCCACGGTTTACTTATATCGCTAAGGATCATGCGGATACAACACTAGCGCAAACGGTACGTCCAGATGGTTCCTGCAATCACATCGTAATCTTGAACCCGGAGAATGGCGAGTTCGTTGAAGCGCCGGGTGGACAAGGCTATGCATCGGGTTCATCCTGGTCTAGAGGTCAAGCGTGGGCTTTGTACGGCTTTGCATTAAGCTATACGCATACCAAAGAAGAACGGTATTTGGCTACTGCCAAGAAGATTGCGCACTACTTCATTGCTAATGTAGCGACAACTGATTATGTACCTTTAGTAGACTTCCGTGCACCTGCGGAGCCTGTCATTTGGGACACGACTGCCGGTGTCTGCGCCGCTTGTGGGCTGTTGGAAATTGCCGAGTCAGTTGGAGAACTGGAGAAGCCTTTGTATGAGAATGCTGCAATTAGCATTCTCAAAGCTACGGAACGTCGTTTCTGTAACTGGAATGTCAATGAGGATTCGATTGTGGCGAACGGTACTGGCTCTTACCATGGAAGAAATGGAGATTTTGCCAAGCCGATCATTTATGGGGACTATTTCTTCATTGAAGCTATATTAAGATTAAGAGGCCAGGCCCTCTTAATCTGGTAAGAAGAACGCGACGAGCGCCGCATTCAAGAAGGGCACTGAAAACCACTCACGATTTATTCATAGCAGTGCTCATCGGAAAATCCTGTAGCTAATACAGGATTTTTCCCGATGAGCGCTGCTTTGCGCATTTTATTCTGTAGAAAGTACAAGATTTTCTGACCATGCCACACCGTGCAGCTTCTTTCCTCCCAAGCAGCCTCCACTCAAATCCAGAGAGAATTATTTGCTATATACATGTAAATAATTTAGGATAGGCATTGAAAATATGTTTCTAATCTGCAACTAAGTGGTGACTATCTTGTACAAAGCGTTGATTGTTGAAGATGAGTTTGATATTCGCCAAGGCATGTTGAATCATTCAATCTGGCGTGAATTGGGGATAGAGTTCGTTTACGAAGCTGATGACGGTTTTTCGGCTATGGAAGTCATTAAGCAGATGCCGGATATTCGGATCGTGATTACCGATATCAAAATGAAGCGAATGTCAGGTATGGAATTTATTCAAAAGCTGCGTGAGGAATTATCATTCTCAGGAAAAGTCATTATTATCAGCGGCTATGATGATTTTCAGTATGCCCGTAATGCGATGATCCATGGGGTAGTCGATTATCTGCTTAAGCCGGTGAATATGGCTGAATTGAAGCAGGTTATGATAAAATCGATTTCCGAATTGGAAAGAGAAGAGCAGCAGCAATAC
>JAIMBU010000465.1 GCA_023511325.1 Gorillibacterium sp. | reverse complement strand
ATAATTAATCTCTCCAGATTCATCGGTATTTGGTGGCGCAAAACCATAGACTGCAACAGAACTGGTAAAAATAATATTTTTAATATTTTTTTCTTTACAAACAGAAATTATATTTCTGGAACCTTCAACATTAACTTAATAAAAAAGATATTTAGTTTTTTTGTGTTTGAACTAGGACAAAAAATAAACCTCTCCCAAATGAGTGGGAGAGGTTCTTCCTCTTGTGTAGCGCACTTTAATTGTAATCAGTTAACGACTTCCATCAATGTGTTCTCTGGGGGAGCGTATTGGGCAATCTGCCGAAAAACTATCCCTCTAGCCTCCATGAGAGCCACTACCTTACCCTCGTCCTTAGGGTAGGCGCGATGATAAACGATTTCGATAATTCCACTGTTAGCCAACATATTAGCACAGGTCCAGCAGGGCTGATCGGTTACATATACAGTAGATCCTACACGGTCATTGCGATCCGTAAATAGCAGTAGATTCTGCTCCGCATGAATGGTGCGAATGCAGCGTTGTTTCTTTAGCATGGTCTCTTGGCCATCGATTACCTGCAACTCATACTCCTCTACCAACATACAGCCCGCCTCATAGCAATCAGGAACTCCCATCGGTGCGCCATTGTAGGCAGACCCTAGTAGTTTCTTGCCTTGCACAAGAACGGCACCAACATGCCGACGTGGACACTGAGAACGGGTAGAGGCCATATAAGCAATATCCATAAAATAAGTGTCCCAATCCTTTTTTCGTGACAAGTTTATACCTGGATTTCCACTCACGGATGTCACTCCTTCAAAGGGTTTAACGAATTGTGCCTATTTTCTCATAATCGATAAAAAAAGGAAAGTTCGAATCGCCTCATCGCGTTGCGGTTACTTTATCCTTAAAGCTTTCATAGGTTTTCTCACCAATGCCCTTGACGTTAACAATCTCATCTGGTGATGCAAATCCCCCGTGTTGCTCGCGGTAGGTAATAATCGCAGCCGCCTTTGTCTCCCCAATTCGTGGTAATTCCATCAGTTGAGCTAAGCTCGCCGTATTCAGATCAATTAAACCAGCGCCCTTGTCAGCAGCAGCCGCACTACCACTTGTATTCTGCGCATTGTTACTCACAGGCACTGACAGCTGTTCCTTGGTCACCGTACTGCTCACAGCGGTTGGTAGCTGTTCTTTTGACTCCTTGCCAGCTGCTGGAGTAGCAGGAGCTTGCGATGTCCCTTCCACAAGGGTGGCTGATTGATCTTCGCCATTATTAGTCGTCCCTGTTGTGCCTACTAATTCTGCCTTTGCTGATTTAGTGGATGGCGTGACGGATTCTTCTCCTAACATCATGGCTACCTGCTCATTTAGCTTATAGGTACCCACTGCTGCTTCGGTTTGAACACTGGAACGACCCCATACATAAGCGCCAATCCCTACCAATACGGTCAGCCCAATAGCCAATACCCTGCTTCGATACTGCAAAAAAAACATCCACATCTGTATACCCTCCCCTTTTCTTAGGTCGTCCTAGTCTCCGAGCATAAAAAGCAAAAACCGCCCCTTGTTGCTCCATGGTGGAGAACAAGGGGCGGTGCTTCCGCCCAGTCGATTAACCTTATATTACACTATACCCTAGACAAAAGGTTTGTTCAATAACGCTAACGGAATGGGACAAAATGACCCCTGCATATAGATGAAGGGAGTACGTGTGACGGACCCGGTGTTTTGACGCAAAGAGTAGGGAGGGATAGACGTGATTACAGGCTTTATCGGAACGGGAAGCATGGGCAGCGTCCTCATTGAGGCGTTTATCCGTTCAGGAGCACTTCAGTCAAATCAGATTATCGCCACCAACCGGACACTTGCCAAGGTAGAGCGGCTTGCCCTGAAGTATCCAGGACTTCAGGTAGCGGCTTCTAACAAAGAAGTTGCTGCTTCTTGCGACATCTTATTTATTTGCGTCAAACCAGCAGATTTCCCTCCGGTTATTGCTGATATTGCCACTCGTTGTCGATCTGAACAAATCATCGTCTCGATAACCAGTCCCGTGATGATTTATCAGCTTGAGAACCACTTACCAGGGAGAATCGCCAAAGTCATTCCTAGCGTGACCAATTACGTCCTCAGTGGAGCAACACTCTGCATTTATGGTAATCGCATGCAACCGGAAGATATTCGTACATTAGAAGCGCTGCTTGCCCCGATAAGTCGTCCGATTCGAGTCGCCGAGGATTATACTCGGATTAGCTCAGACCTCTCCAGCTGCGGTCCGGCTTTTATGGCCTTTCTCCTGCGCAAGCTGATTGACGCCGCTGTGGAAGAGACCGGCATCCCCCACCTTGAAGCGGAACGGATGGCCTGCGAGATGCTGCTTGGCACAGGTATATTACTGACATCGGGAGGGTTGTCTCCCGATCAATTGATCAATCGAGTTGCCGTGCCCGGTGGAATTACGCAGGAAGGCTTGAATTTACTGGAGCGTGAGCTGGGTGACTCCTTCACCAAGCTCGTCCGCATCACTCACCTCAAATATGCTGAGGATATGGTAAAAATAGAAGCCGCTTTCTGCGCCTATCTTAAATAGCAAACTCAACCAGTTGATCACGGAGACATTGCCGAACTACGCTGAAGAGTATGCGGGCTTAAATATGATTTCACTAAATATTCTCCTGCTTCAAGCCATCCATAATATTTTCCTTTTTAATCTTTGCTCCAGAGTACAGCATGGCCAAACCTACAATAATGAACACCGCACAAACCGCAAAGAAGGTGCTCCACCAAGGTACAGTAAAAGGGAAGACAAAGCTTCCTGAAAGCGACTGATAAATCAGTAGCATCACGCCAAAGCTAAGTGGTAACCCGTACAAAAGTGCCTTTATCCCGTAGAAAATACTTTCGTAGCGGATCATTTTGGTGAAACCAGTTGGTGTCATTCCCACTGAGCGGAGCATGGCGAACTCTCTTTTGCGCAGAGAAATGCTGGTTGAGATGGTGTTGAAGATATTAGCCACGCAAATGGCCGTGATCAGGAAGACAAATCCGAAGACGAAAACGGAAGTGAGCTGCAGCATTTGTTTATCGCGTTGCCTGCTTTGATAAACGTTGTAAATCAACATAGTTCCTGAGTCAGTTTGACTCTTAATTTCTTCAATGTCCTCCTGTAAGCCGATCGGATCATCGCTATTCATATACATGACTGCACTTGGAACGATCTGAGGTTGTTTCAGCAGGATGGCATCAAAGCTTGATTTGGGCATAACTACAGTAAAGCTAGCACTTCGCCCCTGCTTCGCTATCCCCATCGGTAATTTGTCGGTAAGTGCCCCCACCTTTAAAGAGAATGGTTTCGCATCATATTGTTCTTTCTTTGTGTCGTAATAACCGAGTTCCAAGGTTTCTCCCACATCTAACTTCACAACTTTCGCTTCTACGAACTGATTGGCTTCAACGTCCTGATATTTAGCAGCATCAATGACAATCGCTGTCGGTTGCAATAAATCATTGAACGATTCTGGATCAACCCCAACCTCTTTGGCATATTGTTCAAAGCGTTCATCACTTAAAGCACGGACCGCAACCATATATAAATTAGGGGCAGCCGTTCCATTCTCCGGTTTCTCCTGTTCCGCTTGTAAAAAATCTGCTACTTTGGCTTTATCAATCAGCGTGCTAGCATCAAAGCTGTAGATGGTAGAGTACTCATCGATTTTATCGAGCGTTTGGATTTGGTCAAACCACTTGCTGGAAATATTGATAGGTGTTTCATACGTATAAACCTGTAGAT
>JAIMBU010000464.1 GCA_023511325.1 Gorillibacterium sp. | reverse complement strand
AGGTAGCCATGAACACGATCGGATTGACAATCGGCCCTACTAGAATAAAGACGATTCCAATATAAAGCGGCATCCCTTTGGCGAGCAGCCTGCGGATAACGGGAATGACACCACATTCACAGAGCGGAAACACTATTCCGAGCAAGCAACCGAAAAGTAATCCAAGGACGGGGTTCTTCGGAATCCAGCGCTGAATCATCTCCTCGGATATAAACACTTGAATCACAGCAGAGACCAATACGCCGAGCAGCATGAAGGGAAAAGCCTCCAGCACGATGCTGATGAACATCGTTTTGAATGATTGCAGCGTAGTAAGATTCTGGCTCATGAATGATAGCGTAAAAATTCCCGGTTCGATTATATAGAAAACAAATCCGGTGATCACAAGGAGAAAGATCAGATTGATCCCGACTTGCGAAGTTTTAGGTTGTGATTGCAATGGATTTCCTCCTTACTTGTACAATTGTTTGTTAACCTCATACTATTCGTTATATTAGCACAATATAACGAATAGTATGAGGTCTCATTACACAAAAAAGATCTATCTCCTGCTCAAATAGAGTAAAATAGACTTCGAGCTCACAATCATGATCAGTGGAATATGAATAAGGAACGGAGAATAAGGATGCAACCCTTTACTGAGAATGTGATTCGAATCATTCATGCTATACCAAAAGGAAGAGTGATGACGTACGGACAAGTGGCCAGCCTAGCCGGAAGTCCACGTGCTGCACGGCAGGTCGTCCGAATTCTCCATTCCATGAGTCAGAAGCATAAACTACCCTGGCATCGAGTGGTAAATGCAGCAGGAGTCGTAACGATTAGAGATCAAGAAGGCCGAGAGATGCAGAGAATCTTCCTTGAGGAAGAAGGGATTGAGTTTTATCCGAACTCATCAATTGATCTGAAGGTCTATCAATTTCACCCAGACTATCATTCAAGCACGACAATTTAAACGCGAGAAAAAACGGATTATGCTCAACAGGAATGTTGAACGTAATCCGTTTATTGTTGAAGCAATTATTGCTGACTGGCTGCGATTGCAGCTTCGAGATCATAAATAATGTCTTGAATGGATTCCGTGCCAATCGATAAACGAACCAGATTAGGATTAACACCTGCTGCCTCTTGCTCTTGTGCTGACAGCTGTGCATGCGTGGTACTGGCAGGATGAATAATTAGTGATTTGGAATCGCCCACATTAGCCAAATGAGAGAATAGCTTCACATTCTCGATCACCTTGCGGCCAGCGGCTGCTCCACCCTTGATCCCGAAAGTGAGAATAGCTCCCTGTCCTTTAGGTAGATACTTCTTCGCGAGCTCGTAAGATGGATGAGATTCGAGACCAGCATAGCTGACCCATTCAACATCTTCATGCTTTTCTAAATATTTGGCTACCTTCAAGGCATTCTCACTGTGACGCTCAATCCGCAGATGCAATGTTTCCAACCCATGCAGGAGTAGAAAAGAATTGAACGGCGAAATGGCTGCACCAAGGTCACGTAATAGTTGGACCCGAGCTTTGATAATATAAGCAATTGGGCCAACGGCATCTGTATAGATAACGCCACCATAGCTAGGATCTGGTTCAGTCAAACCAGGGAATTTCCCGCTGGCCTTCCAATCAAATTTTCCACCATCTACGATTACTCCCCCGATGGATGTCCCATGACCGCCAATGAATTTAGTGGCAGAATGAACGACGATATCCGCTCCGTGCTCAATGGGTCTAAGTAAAAGTGGTGTTGCAAATGTATTATCTACAATCAGGGGAATCCCGTGCTCATGAGCGATAGCAGCCACAGCTGCGATATCAAGAACATCACCCTTCGGATTGCCAATTGTCTCGGCATAGAGTGCTTTGGTTTTATCTGTGATGGCTTTGCGGAAATTTTCTGGATCGGACGGATCGACAAATTTCACCTTAACCCCAAGCTTCGGTAAGGTTGTTGAGAATAAGTTGTATGTCCCCCCATATAAGCTCGTCGCTGATACTACCTCATCCCCTGCTTCAGCAATATTCAAAATGGAATAAGTGATTGCCGCTTGCCCAGAGGCAGTGGCCAATGCAGCAGGAGCACCTTCAAGCGCCGCAACTCGCTTCTCGAAAACATCCGTGGTTGGATTCATCAAGCGGGTATAGATGTTCCCGAATTCCTTTAAACTAAATAAATTGGCGGCATGCTCTGTGTCACGAAATCCATAAGATGTTGTTTGATAAAGCGGAACAGCCCGGGATAAAGTCGTTGGATCAATTTCCTGTCCTGCATGTACTGCCAATGTTTCGGGTTGAAGCTGACGTTCCTGAGTCATCGTAAAAACCTCCCATGGATTTTTCGTTTAGTCAATTACCAAGTATTCAAATAGGAATTATTTAACTTCATCATAGCGATGTAAGCTTCACCCGTCAATCCTTTTTTCTATCGTACAACACTTTCCACTAATTGAGAAATTAACCCGCATTAAATTAGGCTACCTAACATCGAAAGAACTCAGAGTTCTGGTAACCCATTGCATCGCATCCTTCCAGGTACTTCCTGCAATTTGCGCTCCTTTAAATGCTGACCCGCTCACCTTAACACCAGACAAATTAGCTCCTTGCAGAATGGCACCCTGAAAACTACAGTTTTTCATGCTCGCATTGGTGAAATTGGCTTCGATTAATTCGGCCTTCTCCAGATTAGCTCCAGTAAACTGACACTCGCTCAGAATCGCATGGTTTAACTTACAGTCAACTAAATTGGCATACTTGAATGTACTGCTGGTTAAGTTAGAATGGCTGAAATCTGAATGGTTCAGATCAGTCATATTAAAATTACCATGATGTGGGCGTTTACCGATATGGAATCACAATTCAGCTTTAAGCTCGGCTTTGCACATTCTGATAAAGCAAAAAGAATCAACCGGATCTAAACATCCGATTGATTCTTTCTGGTTTGCTTTTTGATTAATAGAGGCAGCGAAGCATGGATTTCAACATCTCGAAGCTGCCCATTAGTAGGACGTTGCTTTGATAAGCCACTGTCTTACTTATGCCAACTTCTCACTTATTCTTCAGCACACGCATGGCATTGAGTACAGCGAGTAATGTAACCCCCACATCTGAGAATACAGCCTCCCACATCGTAGCCAACCCGAATGCCCCGAATAAGAGAAAGATTGCCTTCACTCCTAAAGCAAAAATAATATTCTGCCAAACAATGGTGCGGGTACGCTTGGCAATTCGGATCGCCTCAACCAACTTTGATGGTTCATCACTCATGATGACAATATCGGCTGCTTCAATGGCTGCATCGGAGCCAAGTCCACCCATAGCAATGCCAATATCAGCTCTTGCCAAAACAGGTGTATCATTAATTCCATCTCCGACAAAAACGAGCTTCTCTTTGGCTGTCTTCTGGCCGAAAATCTTCTCGATTTGCGCCACTTTGTCTTGTGGGAGCAGATCTGCATGAACCTCATCAATCGCCAATTGACGACCAACCGCTTCACCAACCGCTTTAGAATCTCCGGTAAGCATATAGATTCGCTTGATTCCTTGCCTTCTCAGCCCTTGAATCGCTTCTGCAGCATCCACTTTGACTTGATCCGCTATAACCAGATAACCTGCATAGGTTTTATTTACCGCGACATGAACGAGTGTTCCTGCCTCATTTGGAACGTTATTGGTTTGAGAAGTGAGCCCTTCACGAGACATTAGCTTTGTATTACCGACAAGAATGGCTTTACCATCTACTGTCACCTGAATCCCGTACCCGGGTATTTCATTATAATCT
>JAIMBU010000463.1 GCA_023511325.1 Gorillibacterium sp. | reverse complement strand
GTATTAATAATGCAGGACCTGCTGACTTCATCCATTCCTCCAAAATGGTCAAATCTATTGTAGATACATATTTTGTGTGATAGAGTAGTCTATCATCATGAATGTACCATAATATTACAAGAATATTGGCGAAAAGTGATAACCTATGCCGATGAATTCAAATATCTTGAATTTATCTTGATGGTGTAATACTGCATACTACTTTAAATAATAAAGGAGGAACTCCATGTTCTATTTGTGGACAGGCATTCTAAATATCCGGCGTTATAAATTCAAAAGCATCTTGAGCGTTTTGATCTTTGGACTCATTGTATTACTTTTAAATTTATACATAGCCAACATCCAAACTAACCGCAAGCAATTATCTGATTTGGCCAAGGTACTCCCGGTTTTAGCTCACATCAGTAATCTTGATGGATCTCAGAATGTTGGTCTGGAAATCAAGAAGGAAACCGTCATGCAATTGCAGTCATCCCCGTATGTAAGCGGTTTGGCATACACCACACAGCTCATGGCTGGATTGGGAGATTTCCCGGTGGACGAGCAGGGGAAATACTTAACGATACCTGTTGTCGCGGTGAATACGATAAATGCCCTCCCAGGCTTACCTTTGGGGAACATAACCTTGGCAAATGGGGCAACGCTTGATTTTCTGCAGTCAAACGAAGCACAATGTCTTGTTGATGAACAGTTTTTGAAGCAAAACAAATTAGCTGTCGGCGACACGATTGTGCTCAAGCCATCCTATTATCGGTACGAACCGGACGGATTTCAATTGCGTTTAAGGCCACTCGGCCTGTTCTCCATCAAAATTATCGGCAGTGTAGCCCCATGGAATCAGATGAGTTCCGGCATTGTATCGCAAATCATCCTCCCGGTGGGCTGGACTCAAGTAGCTTTTGACGGAGCAGGCATTGAATATTATGCCGATTCAGCTGCGTTCACCGTAAAAGACGCGCTCAAACTTAACGCCTTTAAGGCACAGATGCAAGAGTTCAAATTCAAGTCTGTTCAGGTAACCGCTCCGCTTTCTTATAACGGCAATACGCTGGTGGTGGCTGATGGGAACTTTATCAAAGCTGCCAGCCACTTGCAAGAAAACCTCTCCCTATTAAATCGTTTTTTTCGCTTTATTCTCGTTGTCGTGGCTTTTGCGGGATATATTACGTCGTATTTGCTGATGCAGAACAGGCGACCGGAGTTTGCCGTCATGCGCTCCTTGGGTAGCAGCAAAAGCGCATGTTTTACCACGCTTATCACGGAAAGCGTTATCCTGCAGATCATCGGCGGCTTGCTGAGCTCCGTTGTCGCTATGCTGCTGGGCACAGGTGGTGTAACCGCCCTGCCGGTTATTATCGCGATGTTTTTCTTTATGCTTGGCACGATAGTGGCGTTGTTGTTTTTGGGCCGGTTTAATGTCATGGCCATTCTTTTCCGCAATGATTAGAGGAGGATACTATGGAAATTTTAACTGTAAACCAGGTCAGCTATACCTATCGAAGTAAGTACCAGTCCATTGAAGCGCTAAAAAACGTCTCCTGTGCCTTTGGAACAGGTAAAATGGCAGCGATCACGGGGGAATCAGGCAGCGGCAAAAGCACCCTGCTGTCGTTGTTGGCGGGTCTGGATTTACCGACCAGAGGTAACATTTATGTCGACAGTGCAGATATGGCATCCCTTGATCGTGATCGCTACCGGCGCACCACAGCCTCGGTTGTTTACCAATCCTTTAATCTGTTCCCTCTTCTAACGGCGCAGGAGAATGTGATGTATCCGATGCAAATGCAAGGGAAGAGCAGACGGGAGGCATCCCGAATAGCAATGGAGCTGATCGATAGCGTTGGGCTTGGTACAAAGATACTTCGGCAATTTCCGACCATGATGAGTGGGGGCGAACAACAACGTGTGGCAATCGCACGGGCACTGGCCTCGGGTGGTAAAATCCTGCTAGCAGATGAGCCCACCGGAAACCTAGATATCGCCAATGAATCCATTATCGTTGACCTGTTAAAGGCTCTGGCACACGAACATAACTACGCTGTAATTATCATCACGCACAACCAAGATATCGCTCTGCAGGCTGATGTCATTTATAAAATGAAAGATGGAGAAATGACAGACGGTCGAGCATGTTGAAGGGGAGATATTCGATGGTTATCTGGAACAGTATAAAACAAATCTGGCGTACACCAATAAAAACGGTGCTGTTTTTACTACTGCTGACACTTTCGGCGGTGCTGCTTTCTCTGGGCTGCAATCTCTGGCAGCGCAGCACCGTGAATATAAAAGCGTTTGAGGACACCTTTACAACCATTGGTACGGTGCAGCAAAAAGCCTCCGCGATTAAAAGCGATTACCAATGGAATGCAGAGAAAAAAACCAATATGTTGTACACATATCCCGCTTATAATGCGCCAATACCTGTGTCCGCTTTGGGTTTCGAAGATGTAGGTTATATACAGCCTCCTGAGAACAGACCGTATTATGGTGCCTACCATCCGGATTATGTTACGAGAGATTTTATGAATGATAGCGGAAGTTATATGATTATTGAGGCTACGCCTTTGAAAGACTCTATACCTGCAGACCCGATTAAACTGAAAATAAAAAGAGTGCTCCTGGGAAGCATAGATACGGACGAAATTTGGTTCTGTGATTACTATAATCCTAAACCGGAGATGATGTTTGCTGGAAAAACATATGTGATAGGTGTCCAAATAAATTATGCTCGCCAAGATGTCGTCGGTAATGCCAGAGAATATGTACCATCAGTGGGAATAAACTCATCCCAGTTTGCTCCTGACGGAACCCGCATCGCAGATGATGTCCAAATGGAAACGCCATGGGATGAGGTGACAGTCGGCTACTATGAGACCCCGAGTGGCAAGAGATGGGTCGAGCTAATAAAAGCGAATGAATATATGCAACGAACCATACCGGTGACCCCTACCAACAGTACAAATCTGTTAATGCCCTTTTATAATGGAGATGCTTTCATTATAAGTGGACAGGGCATCAGCGAGGCGGAATACGCTAGTGGTGCCGCGGTTTGTCTTGTGTCGAGGAAATTTGCCAAAAGGAATGGACTGTCTGTGGGCAGTTCACTGCCGTTGCCTTTGTATTTCGCAAATTACCGGGAATCTGCCGGTCGAAGTTTTAGTATGGGTTATTCTTTTAGTCTGATAAATGCAAAGGGGGAGTTATACCCGGTGTTTGCAGACAGTCATTATACGATTGTTGGTATTTATGACGTTTCTTCCGGTAATGATACGACGGGTTATAGGATGAGTGAGAATGAGGTGGTGATTCCGAGCGCTTCAGTTAAATCCAGTGATGAGAATAACATTGTTGCGTATGGACCCATGATGGGGTACAATACCTCTTTTCAGATACCCAATGGTGAAGCGGAGCGGTACATGGAGGCGTGGAATACCCGTGGGATTCAAGATCTGGAAATCAAGTTTTACGACAAGGGGTATTCCAAACTCAAGAAAGGGCTGGAAAGCTCGAAAAAAATATCACTAGTATTGCTGGCTTCTGGCATTATAACCACGCTACTTATCCTTGTATTTTTCTGTCATCTATTTATTTCTAAACAGAAAAAACGCACAGCCATCGAACGTTCGCTAGGAACAAGCAAAGCCCGCTGTACGATTTCCCTGTTGGCGGGAATTCTCTTGATCGTCATTATGGGTAGCACCCTGGGCAGTATGGCAGGCTTTTGGCTGACTGAGAAGACAGCAGGTCAGATTAACAAGGAGACCTTTGACACAATATACAGTTCATGGAC
>JAIMBU010000462.1 GCA_023511325.1 Gorillibacterium sp. | reverse complement strand
CTGTTAAAGAGGGGTTGTCACTGGAAGAAGCAGCAACTCGGCTTGAGAAGGTTGGAAAGAATGAATTAAAGGCAAGCAAACAAAAGAATCTCGCACAAAAATTTCTCGATCAATTTAAAGATTTTATGGTCATTGTGTTGCTAGCCGCTGCGGTTGTGTCAGCCATCCTTGGAGAATGGGCCGATGCTGGGATTATTTCCATCGTCGTGATCCTTAATGCTGTACTTGGAGTTGCTCAAGAGTCGAAAGCGGAGAAGGCGCTAGACGCCCTCAAGCAATTATCATCACCTTACGCTAAGGTGAAGAGAGCGAACGAAGTTACGATGATTCGAGCGGATGAGTTAGTGCCTGGTGATATTGTGCTGATCGAATCGGGTGATTATATTCCAGCTGATCTGAGACTGCTGGAAGTAGCTAGTCTGAAGATAGAGGAAGCAGCACTTACGGGCGAATCCGTTCCGGCGGATAAACAAACCGCTCCATTAACCACAGTGGATATTGTCATTGGCGATCGGGTAAACATGGCCTATTTGGGCAGTAGCGTCTCCTATGGTCGAGGAGTTGGAGTTGTTACGGCTACGGGAATGTCTACGGAAGTAGGGAAGATTGCTGGCTATCTGAACAGTACAGAGACAGAAATCACTCCCCTACAGCGGAAACTGACTGAGCTCGGCAAATACATGACCATTGGAGTTTTGGTGATCGCGGTTATTATTTTTGCCGTTGGCCTGCTCCAAGGACGCGATTTTCTGGATATGTTCCTGACCGCAGTAAGTATTGCTGTGGCGGCGATTCCTGAAGGGCTCCCGGCGATTGTAACCATTGTTCTTGCAATTGGTGTTCAGAAGATGGCTAAGCAAAATGCGATCATTCGTAAGCTACCCGCCGTAGAGACATTGGGTAGCACGGAAATCATCTGCTCTGATAAGACAGGAACGCTCACGCAGAACAAAATGACTGTAACCCAGCTTTATCTAGCAGGAAACATGCAGGATGCTGAATGGAAACCAAAGGATAACCCTGAGGCTAAAATCTTTTTGCAGGTGATGACGCTCTGTAATGATTCACGAGTTACCTCTGAACAGACCGACCAGGGTCAATCCGTTATACTGGGCGATCCAACCGAAACAGCACTTGTTTATTACGCCAATCGACATGACTTCAGTAAGGTTGAATGGGATCATTTGATGCCTCGTCAAGCAGAAATCCCCTTCGACAGTAATCGCAAGCTGATGTCAACCTTTCATAAGCTAGAGCAAGGCGGCTATCGTATGCTGATTAAAGGGGCGCCTGATGTGTTGATCAATCGATGCTCCAATATTCAGTCGGCTGAACATACCTTGTCCTTTAACACAGAGGAGCAGGAAAAGATCAAGAATGCTAACCGGGAAATGGGAAGTCAGGCTTTGAGGGTACTGGCACTTGCCTATCGTGATTTGCAGGAGTTGCCACTTAAGCTAACGCCCGAGGAATGGGAACATGACCTTACCTTTGTCTGTCTGGTTGGGATGATCGATCCTCCTCGCGCAGAGGTAAAGGCCGCCGTTGCGATCTGTCGTTCCGCTGGTATTCGCCCAGTCATGATCACAGGCGATCACAAAGAAACTGCAGTTGCCATAGCACGGCAATTAGGTATTCTGCAAGGAGATTATCAGGCCATTACCGGCACGGATCTCGATCAAATGGATGAACAGGAGTTCGCCGAGCGGGTGGGAGAATTTGCTGTCTATGCCCGGGTTTCTCCGGAGCACAAGGTGAGGATTGTTCAGGCCTGGAGGAAGCAGGGTAAGGTTGTTGCGATGACAGGTGATGGCGTGAATGATGCTCCAGCACTCAAGACAGCTGATATTGGGGTTGGTATGGGGATTACCGGTACGGATGTCGCTAATGGCGTATCGGATATGGTTCTTGCTGATGACAATTTCTCAACGATTGTTATATCTGTCGAGGAAGGCCGGAAAATATACAGCAACATTACCAAGGCGATCCAATATCTTCTCTCGGCTAACATCGGGGAAGTTTTAACTTTGTTTATTGCCACCATGTTGGGGTCGATCGTTTTATTTCCGATCCACATTCTATGGATCAACCTGGTGACGGATACCTTTCCAGCACTCGCACTTGGTGTAGAAAAGGCAGAGAAGGGAATCATGCAACAACCCCCTCGTTCCTCCAAGGCGAGCGTGTTCTCCGAGGGTGCAGGTTGGACGATCCTCTATCAAGGAATATTGGAAGCGGCACTTGTCCTAGGTGTTTTCTATTATGCCATGTTCTCCTATACATCGTCGGAAGCGATTACGATGGCCTTTGCTGCTCTTGGATTCATTCAAGTCACCCATGCCTTTAATGTTCGTTCGCGGACCGAATCGACCTTCCGTACGGGATTGTTCAGCAATGTCTATCTGCTGCTTGCTACGTTCGTGTCAGCAATGCTGCTATTCATTGTGTTGCTTGTACCGTTCCTCCGTAACATATTCAGCCTCGCGATTTTAAATGCCACCCAATGGGGGATCGTGATGGCGTCAGCGGTGCTCATGGTTATCGTTGTAGAGATCGTCAAGCTGATCCAAAGAAGCATACGTAGAGCAAATTCCTGATAACAATTAAATCGTAGGGGTAGATAAATGGGACTGTCCGAAAAGTCATTCTTGGCTTTTGCTAGCCCTACTTGAATGTTATATTTTCAGAGAAAAAGTCCTCCAGATCCACTTTTATCGTGGTCTTGGAGGACTTTTGGCTTTTGCTCATTGGGGACTACCTTTTTGTGCCAGCCCTATTTCTTACTTCTTGATCCTTTACCTTGCTTCCTGGTATTCTTCCATTAGCGTGTCAATAATTTGTTGAACCGACCTAATTTCTTTGATCTCATGCACTCTTGAGCCAGCAAAAACCAACCCGTTCTCAACGTCCCCAGCTAGGGATTTCATCAGAACATCCATGGTACAGAAACGATGTGAGCATATTTTTAGACAACTGTAGCATTTTTCAATGTGTAATTTCGTCGTCTCATTACTTATATGGTCTGTCAACGAATTTTTTATCGCTCTTCCGTGTAGTCCAACAGTAGTCTTAACCAGAATGGTATCACCCTGCTGCGCCTTTACATACATCTCTTTAAAGGCTAGCGGAGCATCGCATTCATGACTAGCCACAAAGTGTGTTCCGATTTGAACACCGGATGCGCCTAATTTCAGTGCTCGGGCAATATCTTCACCTGTCATGATGCCACCAGCTGCAATAACAGGGATTTTGACAGCCTCGATGACCTCAGGGAGGATATCAAATAAAGATCGATCCGTACCCAAGTGGCCTCCTGCTTCAAAACCCTCAACAACAAGAGCGGCAGCCCCTAATTTCTCAGATAACCTAGCTACTTTTGCTGATGAAACAATAGAAATTACCGGCGTATTATGCTCTCTGCCCCAGGCATACATATCTCTTGAGATACCAGCCCCGGAAATAATGAAGTCTACCTTTTCTTCTAAGGCAGCCTGCATTTTTTCAGCAAAATCTTTTACAGCAAATAAGATGTTGACCCCGATATAGCCCATTCTCTCTTTGGACTTTTCTCTTGCTTTGCGAATATGCATTCTTAATTCCTCTATAGATATACCTGTGCCAGAAATGGTGCCAATCCCGCCTGCGTTAGCTACAGCAGCGGCAAGACCGCTTAATGATATTCCGACTCCCATACCACCTTGTATAATGGGCACTCTTGATTTAATATGAGCAAATTGCAATCTTGGAAGCTCCAATATGAACACCTCTTTCATTATATTTCAACGAGTTCTAAGG
>JAIMBU010000461.1 GCA_023511325.1 Gorillibacterium sp. | reverse complement strand
ATATATTGAGTCAGAGTTGAAATGAATGGACGTCAAAAAGAAGGTCCCTGGTAGCTAGGGACCTTCTGGGGCATTTCAGGTTATTACTTCAAAGTCGCTTTGAAAATTTAGTCAGATATGCGGATACTGGTGATTTACCGTAACCTGTCTCAACTATAGCCATTACTCACATCACAACTTACTTGAACTGGTTACGCCTTATATACCTTTCATCGCCCTGAAAATCTCTTTAAACGAAGGACGTTTACCATACATCAGCACGCCGGCACGATAGATCTTGGAAGAGAGCCAGCCAAAGAAGGCAATCGATACGAGCATAATCAAGATGGATAGCCAGATCTCCCAAGTGGCGACTCCACTCATACCGATACGCAGAAACATAATATTCGGTGTGAAGAATGGAATGAAGGAGCATACGCGAGTGAAGGTGGAAGTGGGAGCATTAATCCCGTAGATGCCAATATAGAATGCACCAAGTGCCAGAAAAGTGATCGGCATAATCGCTTGGCCTAAATCCTCCGTACGACTGACAACAGAACCAATGGCTGCGAACAGGATAACGTAGAGGAAAAATCCCAAGAGATAGAAGATGGCAAAATAAACGTAGAGCATTCCTGGAACATCTGAGAAATGAATGTTTATCGAATCAAAGTATGATTTATTGTTAGGTAGATTGAGGTTGATCACCGCTAAGAGAGCGAAGATAACCATCTGGAGAACACCGAGCAGGAACATGCCAAACACTTTTCCGAACATCTGCTTTAACGGTGAGACGCTTGTGATCAGAATCTCCATGACACGTGAGCTCTTTTCCGCGGTAATTTCAGCAGCCGTCATGTTACCGTACATGGTAATAGCCATAAACAGCAACGTCATCAGAACATAAACCATAATGTATGAAAACACTTGCTCTGATTCAGTCTTGCCTGTATCTGGTTGATCTCCTGTTGTGCTTGTTGTGCCTGTTGAGTTGCCCACCTCAACTTGAATGGGATCTACCTTAACGGGAGCATTCAATCGATTTAGCTGTTCTGTGGTGAGTCCTAAATCCTTCACGGTAGCGTTGAATTTCAAATTTTGCAGAGCGGCTTGCAGCGTTTCCTTATCTCCTTGCTGCATGAAGGAATCCCTCGACAGATAGACAAAGCTTGGAAACTCATCGGCTTGTGTTTTGTCGGCTAATAGAAAGCCTTTGGTTTCCTTGGCAGCCACGCGATCACGAGCATAAGCTTCATTCTGTTTGGCAGAGCCTTGATCCTCGTATTGAATGATGACAATAGGTGGGGTCTCCTGCTCTTTGAAGTAATCTCTCAGTGCTGGATAGACATCTTCATCAGCAAACATGCCGATCTTGGTTGCTTTGCTCTCATTAGAGAATGAATCAATAATACTCGGCAGATTAATCCCGATGGAGATAAGCAGTGCAAACAGAATCGTGACGATCAGAAAAGACTTAGAACGGAACCGACTGAGAAAGGTAAACTTGAGAACAGACATGAAGCCTTTCATTCCCCATCACCTACTTTCTTGATGAATATCTCTGTAAGTGTCGGCTCCATGATTTGAAACCGGTTGACTACGGTCTGGGCGAGAGCCAATTTAAGAATCTCTGCACCCGCGGCTACATCAGTGATCTTAATTTCATACAATCCATTCTGATCGCTCACGGCGCTTACTCCAGCAATATACTCCAACCCCATAACCGGATGTGTAGTTTCAAGCAGAATGCGTTCCTTAGGGTAGGAATTCTTGATCTCACGTAGACTTCCCTGCAGAACAGTTTCCGAACGGTGGAGAATGCAAATATTCTGGCACAGCTCCTCCACATGAGCCATTTGATGACTGGAGAAGAGAATCGTTTTTCCTTCAGCACGCAGTTCTTTGACGGTAGTCTTCAACAGTTCAACATTGACTGGATCGAGGCCACTAAAGGCTTCATCAAGAATCATAATATCAGGATCATGAACCACCGAGGCGATAAACTGAATTTTCTGCTGGTTCCCTTTGGATAATTCCTCAACCCGCTTGCCGTAGTACTCAGGAACGCCGAACTTCTCCAACCACTGCTTCAGTGATTTGTCGGCTGCAGATCGAGACATCCCTTTAAGCTCAGCAAGATACAGAATCTGATCACTCACCTTAAACTTAGGGTAAAGCCCTCTTTCTTCTGGAAGGTAGCCCATTCTGCTAAGAAGCCCATCAGAGTATTTTTTTCCATTGTATTCGATTTTGCCTGCATCTGGATAAATCAGTCCCAGAACCATACGCATGGTTGTCGTCTTGCCTGCACCATTCCCACCAAGCAGCCCATAGATTTCGCCTTGTTCCACTTCAAGCGATAGTTCATTTACCGCCGTCTTCTCCCCAAATCGCTTCAGTACCCGTTCAATCCGAAGCACACTCATCTTCCCACTCCCCTAACCTTATGTATGAAACTAAAAAAGTCTAATTGTTCGTCCTGATATTCTGTAATTCAATTATTATCTACGCAATGATTTAGAAAAAGATGCAGTTATTTTCCAGATCTCTTGTAGCAATAACTCGTTAGCAACAATAAACTCCTGAGGAAAGAAAGGTGACAACACCAATCTTCTTCAAGAGTTTGACCATCAAGTATTAAGAAGAGGAATATCACACTGAGAATCGGGTACAGTGAAGATCCCGTTTCTCTTTATTCTTTTTCTTTTTTCTGTTTCCATCTAGTGAATTCAAGAAATTCACGGAATTCTTCCTTACTTACTCCAGAGTGCATCGCTTCAACGACGAGATTGCTCCAGTCATCATCGAGCGCTTCCTTCCGCTTTGCTTCAGACTGCAACGTATGCTCATTAATCAACGACTCAATAGAAACCCCCAATACGGAAGCTATTTTTTCTAGAAATTGGATGGAAGGATTGGATTGGATGTCCCTCTCCATTGTACTAAGATAAGATTTGGCTACTCCAGCTCTTTCAGCCAACTCTGATAATGTATAACCCTTTCGTAAGCGAAGCTCCTGCACCCGTTTACCGATCACTTTGATTGATTCTCCTTGTCAAAAGCGGTTGTTTTTACCATTATATCAAAAAAACACGATCTCGACCGCATTAGACAAAAAACGAGCGATATCCTGCACATTATCTCGCTATTTATTGCAGGGTTTATTGCTTATTAAATTCGTTCGTTAAAACGAACAATAATAAGTATAATTATAATTTAAATTGCAAAAAAGTTAAAGAGGAAAATTTACCCATTTACCGTTTCTGACCGGGTAAAATCTTCGAATATCTGCTTTTTCCTCCGCCGTTCACAATTTCATGTATTTTATTCCATTAAGTCCCTTAACATCCTTGAGTTACATACCTATTTGTTCGTTTTTTCTGACTTTTTAGGAGGTTACTCCTCCATATGCTCTTTGATCAATGCCATCTTCATATCCCAAGCTTGGCGACTTAAATCAACCGGATAAATTTCCGGATTCAAGCGACGTAAATATTGGGGCCAGAACAAGCTAAGTCCTTCAGCATGTCGCTTGCGGCTTTCCACTAGCTGAGGAATTTGGTAAATCTGACGTCCCGCTTTATAAATCATTTTTAACAAAGGCACGGCTTCATAATCCTTTACTTTTTTCTGAATAAAGGTGTGGGTTGGATTGAACAGTTGGATGGTATTCCCATCGGGGGTACCCTCGCTAACAAGCGTGATCAGATCTCCTTCTGCTCTGCCTGTCTGCCGGCTTACAATGCGATAAACGTTCTTGATGCCGGGGGTGGTAATCTTCTCAGGATTTCCAGATATTTTAATCGTAGGAACATAC
>JAIMBU010000046.1 GCA_023511325.1 Gorillibacterium sp. | reverse complement strand
GATTATGGTTTTGAGCCTCAGCTTATATAAAAGATTAATTATTTTAAGGCTTCACGAAGCTCTAGCGTTTTCTTGTTCCAGGCCTCGGTTTCGGGAATGAGATCGTTAATATCCCGATCGCCGAAAATAATATCGTTCATGATGTTGTTGTAGTTGTACTCGCTCCAACCAGGAACGGTCAGTCCGGGTTGAATCTTGGCATTCTGCTGGGCGATCTTCACGGCCTCAATGTTCTTGCCTTGCCAGATTGGCGCCTGATCATAATAGGCGGTCAACTCGGGATCAACGACAGAAGCGTTGGCACCTTGATCGATCTTCCATTTTTGCGCTTCCTTGGTGAATTGGAAGCTAAGCCAGAGGAAGGCCTCCTCCTTGTGCTTCGAACCGGTGAGTAGCGAAAGGGGTCCATAGATGGAATACCCTGGCTGACTTACTTTGCCTTTCGGGAACGGCAGCACATCCCAGTTGAAGGTTGCTTTTTCTTTCAAGGTTGGCAGTACCCAGTCGCCGCCAATCGCGAAGCCCGTCTTGCCATTGATGAATTCCTTGGTCACGTTACCGCTGGCAACTGCCGCCGCTTCACTCTGCATCGATCCGTCCTTGGTGACAAATTCCTGAAGCCATTTGGCATCATTCATCACATCAGGACTGCTGAGAAGACTCTGCGTGAGATCTTCGTTCAGATAATGGATATTTGCTGCGTGTCCATCTGCAATGGCCTTCGTGCTCAGCATCCGCATCTGAATTTCCGGTTGGGTCGTAACGCCGTATTCACCAGCGTCAGGATCGGTTACCTGCTTGGCAATCTCGCGGAAATCATCATATGTCCAATCATTAGCTGGCATTTCCACTCCGTGCTTGGAGAGCAGATCCTTGTTCACCAAAACCCACATCGGCACGTCAACCATCGGTACAGCTAGCTTCTTGTCCTTGAAGGTCATTGTATTGAAGAAACCGTCCGGCAAGGTAACTTCCTTAAAGATCGGACTTTTCTCAATATAAGGGGTCAGATCCTCAATCAAGCCGTTTTGCTCAAACGCAATCAGATCCGTATCGATCTCCGTTACGTCTGCTGGCGTTCCAGCCGCTTCAAGTGAAGCGATAATTTCTAGAATCGGCCGCGAATTGACCGGTACCTGCTCGATTGTGATCCACGGGTACTTGGCATGGAATAGCTCGTATAATTCATTATAGGAATCCTTCCAGGAGATGAACTGCAGTTTGACCGGATCGTGCTTTTCCACTGCTTCCGTTGCACTGGCTGTGGATGCGCTCGGGCTGACACTGTCGGAAGCGGATGGCGAAGCGCTGTTTTTGCTAGTGCTGCAGCCCGATAGAGCAACCGTGAAAATCAAGAAAATTCCGAGCACCGACTTTGCTATGCTGTTTCTTTTCAATTGTATTTCCTCCCCATAAATAAGTTCATGTTGATCGTTGTAAGAACAAAAAGCGGTAACACTTTTCGGCGCAAACCCCGTACCAGGTCTGACATTCCCCCTTTCAAGATCGACTCTTCCCGTCGTAGCAGATCTATTACTCGACAATTCCCGTGCGTTCGATACCGGTGACAAACCAACGCTGCAGGAACATGAAGATCACCATGGGTGGAAAAATAATCAGGAATGCCGCTGCCATCTTGGTGCCCTCCGTAACCGGATTGTTGATAAAGTGGGTATTGCCAAGTAGGGACGGATTCAGCACCTCCTCCAGATTATCCAGGCGGATCGATAAGGGGGTGAAGCCTTTGGCTAGGAACATCGACGGTTCGTAGTACATGTTCCAATACCAGATAAAGGAGAAGAGGAACACAACCAGACAGGCGGATTGAGCCAGCGGCAACATGATGCGGAAGAACAGCCGGAACGAGGAAGCTCCGTCCAGCTTGGCGGCTTCCTCCAGACTAATCGGCTGCGCCCGGAAGAACTGACGGAAGATCAGGATGAACAGTGCACCCTTAAGTCCCTGTCCAAAGATGGCTGGTACCAGAAAGACGAATATCGTGTTGAGTAGGCCAAGCTTGCTGAAAATGACATAAAGCGGAATGATGATTACCTGCGGCGGGATGAGAAAGGTCAACAGCACCAGCGCGGTGATCAGCCCTTTGAAGGGAACGGCCAAACGGGCCAGCGCGTAACCGGTCATCGAGCAGACCAACACCTGCACAATTGAGCAGGAGAAGGCGATCAGCGCCGTGTTTCGCAGCGCCTCCGGGTATTGCAGGCCTTCAAATGCCTTGGTCAGGTTCTCCCAGGTTACCTGGCGGGGAATCCATTTGACGGTCGGATCGAGTAGATCGCTGATATTCTTCAGCATCGTGCTGATCATATAGAGCAGCGGCTGCAAATACAGATAAGCAACAATTGACAGCAGCAGGTAGATGATCAGCTTGGCGACCAGCCCATCCGATAGATTCCGACCGAGCAGCAGCACCTTCACCCGCTGCGAATTCCGGCTCCAGAGCAGCCCTTTGACTTGTGTACTCGCTTTGCGCGCCCATGGTCCAATGTTGTTCATTGATTTGCCCTCCTTGTACGCATGCTTCGACTGAATAACCACAGGACAAGAGCAATCAGGATAAAGATGAAGCCAAAATAAATCCAGGCAAGGGCGCTGGCGTAGCCGTAGCCAGTTTCGACCTTGAACATATTGTCCTTAATGTGCTTCAGTACCGGATTCATCGGGAACGTGAACAGATCAATGATTGTATACAGCACGTTCAGGCTGATGAAGGGAACACTTGCCGGCAGTGTAATCTTCCAAAAGCTGTCCCACGGAGACGCTCCATCAATCCGTACAGCCTCATAGATTGAAGGTGAAATCGTTTGGAAGCCGGAGATGAAGATGAGAATCTGCACACCCGAGTACCACAGAATCAGTACGACACGCCCCAGTACCTCCATAACTGTCTTCGCTAGCTCACCGCCGACATATTGCCTAACCAACGGCTCCAGGTTGTATTGATCGAGGAAAGGAATATCACCTGCGCCTTGGGCGAACAATTCCGACAATACCTGCCCTGTGGCGAATATAACCGGGAGGAAGAATAAGGCGCGATAGATAAAGCGGCCGGGAAACTTCTGGTTTAATAAAAGCGCGATGAGGAGCGCGAAGATAACGATGATCGGAACCATCAGCAGCATCTGCTGAAAATAGGTAATCAGCTCAATGGGAAAGATATTGTCCTTGAGAAAAGCATCACGGAAATTCTGCAAGCCCAACCAGTCGTATTTGAAGCCCCCCGGAACAACAGCCACCTTGTGCAAGGACATGAACATCGACCAGCCGATCGGAATAGCCACAAACACGCAGAAGCCGATGAGCCAAGGCAGCATGAACAATAGTCCGATTCCATAACGCTTCAGTTGAAACTGAAACGCCTTCCTTTTGTATTGCTGGACCTGGTTCATGCGCCTCCTCCTTTCTCCACCACGAAGCTTTTGGCAGCATAATCAACGATGACTCTGGTGCCATTCTCATAGGTAGTTACGTACTTGTTAGCGGATAGCTTCTCGTGATTGACGATCCTCTGCGCGTACACACTTGCCAAGGAATCGAACTTGCCGTATTCCTCGACGATGCGACTCTCCCATTTGTCGAACCGACTGCTGTAGAGATAGTTGGAGTCCGTATCCTTCAGCTTGCGTGAATCGTCATGTGTCATGAAAAAGGAGGGTAAGGCTCCATATTCGATCGCCTTCAGAAACTCCGTCTCCTCATCATCGCGTAGGTTGCCTTCCCCAAATGTATAAGGGACATACCCATGCAGAACCATGGGGTAGAACGGAACCGTCTCGTCGATCATGAAGTCATAGCTGGATTCAGAGGGCAAACCGTCGATGTAATCCGTTTGGCCTAACACGTAGGCATTGCCGCGGAACACGCTGGCTGAGCCCAACTCCTTGCGCGTATAATCCAGCAGACCGTTATAGACATTCTTCGTATAGTCGCGTGTCAGAATGCCACTGGATTCATAGTCGTTAAATAACATCTCGCCGAGGCCGCTATAGTGAAGTCCAGATACGCCCAGCTTCTTGAGCTTGGTTATCGTGTCCGCAGCTTTGGCAATGGTTAAGTCGGGCTTAGCTAAGAACCACCCATCTTCGATAAAGGCCGTGCCGTCAATGGCTCTGACCGCATCGTTTTTCCCCGAGGTCGCAGAATGCTCGTCAACCCAGAGAAAATCCTCATAGAAGCTGACATCCGTGCCAAGCTGCTTCATCTGAGCGATGAACGACTTTGCTGCGGATTCTCCGCCAAGCTTGGCTTCGATCGGGAAGCGTTTTTCCATATTGTAGTCGCCTTGGTTCTGCCAGCCGTAGAAGATCACCTTTGAATCGGCAACCCCCTTGCTCTGCAGGCTCTTGACGATATCGGTTGCCTGCGGGAATGTCGTTGCCGCAACATACTGAATCCGGCCAAAGGCCTTCTGATAGTTGCCACCCATCAGCTTCAGATATAGTGGAATGTGCTCCACCGGTGTAAGGGTATCGGTGAGTTCGCCTGACTCTAGCAGATAATCGCGGTAGGACTCCGCCATTCCGGTATAGTTGGCCGTATCCCCACTCAGGAAGCGGTACTCCACCTCGCGATCTCGCTCTAGCCGCTGCTTTTGCACCGCTTTGGTTGGCACAGCAAGCCGACTCATCTGATACAAATACTCTTCCCGATAGAACTGGCTGGAATAGGCATTATAGAAGGTCGATTTGATGCCTGGTGGCATAGCGGCCACATTGGCCGAATCATCACCCTCCGTCAAAACAGCGAGAAACGCGTGATCACCCTTTTTGATCCCAAATACGGGGTAGGCGATATCCTCCCGCCTTTCTCCCGTACGACTCCAGTTGGCGGCATTGGAAACCTCCTTGCCGTACACCTCATGAAGATAACCTCTGGATATGTTGGCATGAGCGGTATCGTAGCGAATCAGTCCACCCGGACCGTCCGGCACAAACAAATATCCATCCTCACTGGCTGACGATGCTCCAAAGTAGGGGAGCAGGTCGAGGGAGAATACGGCGTAGTCGCCTTCCTCCTCTATGCCATCTGTAGGAACCCTTACCTTGAGCCCTTTGTCAGTCAGCTCATATTGAAGGGCAAAGCTGAGCTTTTTATCCGGAAATGAATAGTTGATTTGCAGGCCAGCATCACTTTTGATCATCTTGATCTGCGTACCGGGACTGCTACTGTTTACCGATTCGCGGATGGTCTGATCTGCCCCTTTCGATCGAACATAGGTCAGAACAAATGTGGATTGTAGGTTAGTCAGCAGTTGACCTTTGACGGTCTCCTTAGCCAACTCCTCTATACCGGGATTGCTAGTCCAGCGATAGCCACTCTGCTTGTCGAGAACAGCGATTTGGGTATTGTCCGGCTGGACGAATAATTCATATTTGTCATTTTGCGCAACCAGAGCGTAACCGTCTGCCGCAGCTATTGGCTTCCAGGGTTCTCCCGGATAAAGTGGAGCATGTGCGGGCGCGGAAACCTCGATGCCTGTTCTGGAGAAGCTGTCAAGAGCGGGTGGCTTCCAGGTTTGGACGAGCAGCACCAGCACCAGGACGATAACCGCTAGCACTGCAATGGATAACAGCTTTACACGTCGAGAGAGTCGTTTGACGAAATTAATGATAGAAGTTCACCTCTTTGTAAAGCTCGTAGAAAAAGTCATACAGGTTATAGGACAATCCGAAAATGATGAAACCGAACAGCCAAATCGTGCCGATTGCGAATACGGTAATTGCCGAATTCTTGATCGTTTCCATAAAATCGAAATTGTGGATGACCTGCGTCATCACGATGAGCATAACCAGCAGCCAGAGGGTCATCACCGAGCTGATGGCGCTTACGATCACTTTCTCATCCAAGGTAACGATGTTAGTCAGGATCAGGAGTGGTATGGAGAAGAAGAGATAAGGCGCAAGTGCATAGGTGCTGCCCTGAAAGACTTCCCGTAACCTGCCTTCTCCGTCCTTGATGCTGCATACGAGATAATTAGCAATAATCCAAGTCACCCAAGGAAGGATAAACAATCCGAGTTCATTGCGCAGGTTGATCTCCGCTAGATCGACGGGATGGAAGAGAAAGCCGGTCCAATAGATTCTCGCCAGCTTGACGCCAAGCACCGCTACTAGCAGAACGAGGGTAATCCAAGGCGAAACCCGTGCTTCCTTCATGCGATAAAACCCTTCATACGGGTGGAACATGACATACCAAAAGTTCCGCAGATCCGTTAATGGCTGCTTCCAGGAAGCCGGAAGCGAATGTTTACGCAGCGTAGCCCGAATTCCCTTAACTCCGAAATGAAACAGTAGGCCAAGTCCAATGAGGCTGATGACCAAAGTGACAAAGTGCTTTTGTAGCCATTCCAGCCGAATTTGCCAGAAGGCTTTGGAATAGCCATCTGTATCGTAGGCTGTCTTCATGAACTCGAGCGCTTGATCGTTGTTTTCTTCGTGCAAATAGACTTTGCCTAGGCCTTGGAAGGTACCGTTATACATGTCATTACGGGCATACACGGCATCCCAGTCAGGCTTGCTGTCCTCGTATCTGCCATCCTGATAGAGCGCCAGCGCCTGGAGAACATCCTTGCCAAAGGCAGTCCGAACGAATTTGTGCACCGTCTTGGTCCGACTATCGGAGATCCAGATCGCGGAATGGGAATCAACGCCGACCCCGGTCGGATACCCAAGAATGCCATACTGCTGCGTTTCCTTGTCGACTAGACCGAAGGCGAAGAGGGCGTCACCCGTACGATCGTAGAGGTTGATCCGCATCGAGTCCAGATCGACATTGTAGAGGAAGCCATCCTTGTCGATGGCAACATCGACGATTCCGTGCCCGTTCTCCAATGTCTTGTTCTTGTAAGCATCTACCCCGCCCGCGTTCAGCTTGCGGATGGCGCCCTTGCCTTCCCCGCCGGCTGTTGCCGTGTAGATGAATCCGTCGTGATCCAAGGAAAGATTGGTGATCGGCTTCGGCAGCGTCGCTTTCTCTTTAGCGAGCTGCTCTTTATTCAGCACCAGCTTCTTCAGCCAGTTGAGCATGGTCTGTTCGGCTTTGTTGGCGCCGAAGTAGCCCATGAACTCCCCTTCCTGGTTCAGCCTGACCAACCCCTGATAGGAGGAATTCAAAGCGATATACATCACGCCGCGGCGATCGACAATCAGCTTCACCGGTACGAAATGCTCAGAGCCCATCAGGGGTGTTTCCGGCTTGGTATATTCACGTAAGAACTTGCCGTTAGTATCAAACACCGCAACCCGCTGATTGCCGGAATCTGCGACATAAATAATGCCTTCGGGAGTGACGAACACGCCTTCCGGCGAATCGAGCTGTCCCGCCCCTTCCTTATCGCCGATTGTCCGCAGGAGGGTGCCGTCATTATTCAAGACAATGATTTGGTTGAGTTTCTTATCGGCTGCGTATACCTTGTCATCTGCCGCCACATGCAGATCGACCAGTTCGCCGAATTCACCGGAGTAGGCGCCAGCCGGCGTATAAATCGGCTGAATGCGAAACCAGGTCGACTGGTTGCTATCATAATAGGCCGTCGTATAGGGAAGCCTGGCATACACGGTATTGGGAATACACAGCAATACCGTCACTGCCATAAGCATCAAAGCCATCCATTTCTTCATCGATCCGACTTCCTTTGCTGATGGGATTACTTGATACCGGAATGAACCATCGTCTCAAGCACCTTCCGCTGGAAGAGCAGGAAGATGATCAAATTCGGAATAAAGATAAGCATACCGGCTGCTGCTACCATATTTTGACCCGCCACATTATTCTGCAAACCACTTAGTAGGCTGTTGACATAGAAGGCCAACGTCCGCATCGCTTCCTTTTGCATGAACAAGGTTGAAGTCTCAATATCCCCCCATACCGCCTGAAAGGTCAGAATCGAGATGGTGGCAATGGCTGGCAAGGAGAGCGGTAGCACAATCCGGGCGAAGATGCCGACGTGGCTAGCGCCGTCGATCTTGGCCGCCTCGATTAAATCATTGGGAATCTGCGAGACGAAGCCAACGAGCATGAACACCGCAACGGGAGAAGCCAGGGACGGTAAAATGTGCCCAAAGTAGGTATTGTTCAACCCCAAGCCATTGATGATCAAATAACGGGGAATCGAAACCGTCTCCGGTGCAAACATCAAGGACAATGTGATCAGCGACATGGTAAGCTGCTTGAAATGAAACTGGTATTTGGCCAACACATAGGCCGCCATGGTGCTGACGATGATCACGCTCGCCAACGTCAGGAAAACGACAATCACGCTGTTGAACAGATAACGCGTGAAGGGGACAGTCGCGTTCGTTGCGTGGAGGAACAACGCCTCGAAGTTGCGGAATGTCGGATGCTGCACGAAGAATCGCGGTGGAAAGAGAAACAATTCATTCTGCGGCTTAAAAGCGTGATTGAGAATAAAAACGATTGGCAGCGCCATAAAGGCCGCAAGTGCCGTGAAAACGGTAATCAGAATGACTTGAAACGGCGATGCTCTACGCAAACTGCGAAGTTTTCGGATCATCGGTTTATAGCTCCTCCTTCGAATTGAACAGCCGATAGGCAAATCTCATCACAAAATAGCTGATGAGCAGCAGGATGACCGAAAGGGCCGAGGCATAGCCGAGCTCGAAGCGGATGAAGGCATAGTCATCCACATGGTTAATGATCAGATGTCCCGCATATTGGGGCGTGATTGCCATACCGGTCAATTGCGTGGAGATACTGCCCGCCTTCAGGGTAGAGACGATCGTCATCACGGCACTGAACAGCATCTGCGGCTTCATCGACGGAATGGTAATGTAGAACACCTCTTGAAGTCGGTTGGAGATACCGTCAATTCGGCCAGCCTCATACAGCTCCCGGTTAACCGTCTGCAGCCCGGCCAGCATGGCGAGAAAACCAACACTGAAGCTCATCCACAGGGAAACGAGAATCATGATCTTCATTAGATATTTCGGATCCTGCAGCCAGATAACCGGAGAATCCAGCCAGCCCATCTGCAGCAGAAAGTTATTGATATAACCGACGCGGTCACCGCTGAAGGCGGCAATCCAGACGACGGACAGTGCGACAGCACCTGCCATCGATGGCGCATAAAAGACCAGCGTATAGTAATCGCGGACCTTCATCGGCATCTGGTGAATGAGCCAGGCAAACAGAAAGGAGAGAAAATAACCGCCAGGCCCAACGATTAAAGCGAAGATGAAGGTATTGGGCAATGCCTTGGTCAGGAAAATGATGTCTTGAGTGAACAAGGCGATATAGTTGCCAACGCCAATGAAATGCAGCTTGCCGAAGCCATCGTAGGAGGTGAAGCTGAGCGTTGCCGCCATCACAACCGGAATGACAATAAAGATGAGAAAACAGATTAAGAACGGAGCCAGGAATAAATAGCAGAAGGTATCACGCCGTATATCCAGCCAGAAGCGTTTCCACTTCGCAAGCGTCAGCCTCGGCTTTTTAACAAGGTTCATACCGGGAGAAAGCTCAGTCTTCATTGATCCGATTCCTCCCATCTGAAAGGTTCATTTATTTGCGGGATATGGAGGTTGCCACCGGAGATGCCGAAGTCCTTTTGCCTGCGGTTCATTTCCCGCTGCAGGGATAGATGTGCCTGCTCCAGCGATTCCTTGGCCGGCATTCCGTCGAACACGGTGCGGTTCCAGGCAAACTCCATCTCTCGGCCGAGAAAATAATAGCCGGGAACGTTCGGCATATTCTTGGCCCAGCTGGCCTGCTCGCGAATCGCCTTCAGGTCGTCGCTTGGCCAGCTTTGCGCTTTCATCGCTTCTATATTTGCCGTGTTCCAGCGATATTCAAGACCATAGAACGATTCCATATCCTTGGCGTATTGTGCTTGAATATCATTTGATGTCCACCATTTGAGAAACTCCCAGGCTTTATCCTTTTGCTCGCTTTTCTCCATGATCATCGCTGTGGATAAACC
>JAIMBU010000460.1 GCA_023511325.1 Gorillibacterium sp. | reverse complement strand
GGTGAGTGGCCAGTGGACGCAAAGCGTGTGATGTGGGAAGCGGGAGTTGAGAACGGAGTCGCCACAATGGGTACGTCCCTTACTGACGAACATTGCTCGATTCTCCGGCGCAATGCTGACGAGGTTATCATCTGCTACGACGGTGATTCGGCTGGTCAGAACGCTGCATTTAAAGCTTTGGCTATGTTAGAGAAGGAAGGTCTTCTGGTCAAGGTTGCCGTTCTTCCGGAAGGAAAAGACCCTGATGATTTTATCTCGGCCTATGGCTCTGACCGTTTCAGAAAGCAAATTATTGAGGGGGCGTTCAGTTCTATACGGTACAGACTTCATTACGTGCGGAGAAACTTTAATCTGCAGACAGAGGACGGTAAGCTCCGATATCTAGAGACAGCAGCTCGGATCGTCTCTGAAATTCCATCTGCACTTGAGCGGGAGCACTATACCAAGGAAATTACTTCCGAATTCTCCGTTGGTATGGATGGGTTCAAGCAGGACATGAATCTGGCACGGCAGGATTTCTTGAAAAAGACAGAAAATAGGGATAATAAAGAAAAATCGTGGAATAATGGTAGAAATAACGGGAACGGTGCGGGAAAACATCCATCTCCGGGACAGGCTTTCTACAATGCAGAGCTACGCTTGCTTTCCGCCATGATGCACGATCGTGACATTGCCGAATTTGTTCGCGAGCGGATCGGAGAACAATTTAATTCGGACACTCACGCGGCTTTGGCTGCTTATTTGTACGCCTACTACGCGCAGGGGAACGAACCTGATGCAGGCCGCTATATGGCTGCCCTTCAAGATGGACGTCTTGAAGCGGCGGCAGGTGCCATTCTGATGCTGGATTATCCCGGTATTAGTCAGCAAGTGATTGACGATTATATCCGGGAAATCCGGAAATATCCCCAGCAACAAACCATCAAGACTAAAAAAGAAGAGATGGTACAAGCTGAGCGGATAGGAGATATCGTACTAGCGGCGAGAATCGCCAGCGACATTATAACCCTGGAAAAGCAGTTGAAGGCTTTCGGACATAACACTTGACCGATACCGGGGAGGAGGGAGAAGATCAATGGCAAACGACCAACATACCCGAGTGGAGACGGAACTCACGGTCGATCAAGTAAAAGAGCAATTGATCGAACTTGGAAAAAAGAGATCTTCGCTAACTTACAAGGATATTATGGAGCGTCTAGCTCCGTTCGACCAAGACCCTGACCAAATTGATGAGTTTTTTGAACAATTGGGTGAACTGGGCATTGAAATAACCAACGATGATGAAGACGAAACGCCAACCACTCGTGAGCGCGGTGAGCATGAGAGCGGTGATGATTTCAATTTTGACGATGATCTTTCACTACCGCCGGGGATTAAGATCAATGATCCCGTACGGATGTATTTGAAGGAAATTGGACGGGTTCCGCTACTGTCTGCGGAAGAAGAAGTGGCTCTTGCTAAACGGATTGAGAACGGAGATGAAGAGGCGAAGCGACGCTTAGCTGAAGCGAATCTACGTCTCGTCGTAAGTATTGCCAAGCGTTACGTGGGGAGGGGCATGTTATTCCTCGACCTCATTCAAGAGGGAAACATGGGCTTGATCAAAGCGGTTGAGAAATTTGACCACAAAAAAGGCTACAAGTTTAGTACCTATGCAACATGGTGGATTCGTCAAGCAATCACTCGTGCAATTGCCGACCAAGCGAGAACCATTCGAATTCCAGTCCATATGGTGGAAACGATAAATAAGCTGATTCGGGTATCACGACAGCTGTTGCAAGAGCTTGGGCGTGAACCTGCACCTGAAGAGATCGCCAAGGAAATGGAGCTCAGTGTTGAGAAGGTTCGAGAGATTATGAAAATCGCTCAAGAACCGGTTTCCTTGGAAACACCGATTGGTGAGGAAGATGACTCCCACCTTGGTGACTTCATTGAGGACCAGGAGGCACTTGCTCCTGCAGATGCTGCTGCTTATGAGCTTCTGAAAGAACAACTAGAGGACGTGCTGGATACTCTTACCGAACGTGAAGAGAACGTGCTTCGCTTACGCTTTGGGCTTGATGACGGGCGTACGCGTACCCTCGAAGAAGTTGGCAAGGTATTTGGTGTTACTCGTGAGCGGATTCGTCAGATTGAAGCCAAGGCCTTGCGTAAACTGCGTCACCCAAGCCGAAGCAAACGTCTGAAGGATTTCCTGGAATAAAACGGACGAATGACCTTTTGCTTTCCCGGGAAAGGTCTTTTTTTTCAAGCAGCATCAGAATTTATAAGCTTTTGAAAAAGGTAAATTCTGATTTGTACCGGTAAACGCTACGGTACCAAAGGACGCCGAAAGGCGTTTTTCCTTGAGTGCCTTCATAAGTTACGGCTCATATCGCGATAAAGGCGTGGTGGAGAAACAGCTATGGAAACAGATAAACGCAAGGTTATCATTCATGAAATCGAATATTGGCGAAAAAACCGCCTGTTACCTGAGCAATATTGTGATTTTCTCCAGAATCTTTATCGTGAAAGCGGGGACAATCAAGAAAAACGTGTCCTCGGCGTATCTGCTGGTCAGATTAAAGAAGCTAAACCGCTGACCTGGATCCTAATAATGACCTTACTTGGAATCATTTTCTATGTCGGATTTTATTTTACCTCTTTTCCTTTTCCTATGCAAATATTGTTAATTGCTTTAACTGTATTGCTGTTCTATACGTTCGGAGTTAAGAAGCGGGTCAAGCAACCAACGGCTTCCTTCTCCTATCTATGGGCAGGAGCCCTAGTTGTGCCGACAGCGGGTTTTTATTTTATCCTGGAGCACGGTAGGCAGCCTTCAGCCTTAGCACTCCTACTTGGGGTCAGCGCATTATTGTGGATTGTTACAGGGGTCTTGTCGAAATTTGCTTCCTTTCACTTTTGTGGGTGGATTGTTGTTGCCGTGCTCTATGGCTGGATGCTTAATCAGTTCATACCCGAGCCCGGTCTTATCACTTTGCAATTATACTGGGTACCCATGGGGACGATTATTGCTTGGCTTGGTTTTCTTCTGAGGGTTCGCAGCCAGTATAATGGTTGGGTATTAATTGCTGTAGGTGCGCTGATGTGGATTGGTCCGGAAGTTTATGGAATGGCTTTAACTGGAATAGCAGATGGACTGCTACAGGTTATTTTGGCTGTGAAGCTGCTAGCTTCAGCCGTACTCTTGTATTCAACAAGAAGAAAATGGACAGAGTGGGTTGCTTAGATGATAAAGTTGTCCAAACGATTACAGATGATTGCCGATCATGTGCCAAGCGAAAGCCGTCTCGCGGATATTGGTTCAGATCATGCGTTACTTCCGGTATATTTGGTTACGCAAGGGAAGGTCCCCTTCGCCGTTGCGGGTGAAGTTAATCCTGGACCATTTCAGGCAGCTGTGAAGCAGGTGCAGGCTGCTGGACTTGAGCAGATTATTCGTGTCCGCAAGGGAGATGGTCTTGCTGTTCTAGAGCCAGAGGAAGTGAATGTCGTTACGATTGCTGGTATGGGTGGTAGTTTGATTGCCAGTATTCTTGCCTCCTCCACGGATAAGCTACGTCATGTAGAACGTCTGATCCTTCAGCCCAATGTAGCAGAAGACCAGGTACGGCGCTTTCTTATTGATCATCATTGGTTGCTAATAGATGAAGAGATTATCGAGGAAGACGGCAAAATTTATGAAATTCTGGTTGCTATCCGTCATCCGCAGGCCGATTCATTAAATGCTGCCCTTTATCGTCCGCAAGTCTTTGGAGCGATCACAGCGGACTATCAACTTCTTATGCGTATGGGAC
>JAIMBU010000459.1 GCA_023511325.1 Gorillibacterium sp. | reverse complement strand
GGATCGGGGCTACCAGAATCATATTCCCGGCCATGACGATGTTCCAAGCAGATCCACCTTCTACCTGACGCAGCTTGGTAATCCCGATTGGCAGGGTCCGGGCAGCGTCGCTTGTCGTCATTACGAGTGGCCAGAAGTAGTCATTCCAGTGCGAAATAAAGCTGAACAAGGCGAAGGTGACCAGAGTAGGCAGTGCCATGGGCACCATAATTTTAAAGATGATTTTCCATTCTCCGGCCTGATCCAGGCGAGCGGCCTCCAGCAATTCTTCTGATACCTGCTTGAACGTTTGCCGCAGAAGGAAGATGCCAAATGCACTACTTGCGAAAGGCAAGATCAAAGCCCACTGAGAATCAATCAGACCCCAGTCACTGAGCAGCAGATAGACCGGAAGAAAGATGAGCTGTGCAGGTATCATCAGACTGACCATCGTGATGCCAAACAGGGTGGATGAGCCCCGGAAGCGGTAGCGCGCAAAGGCGTAGGCTGCCGGGATGATGGTGAGAAACTGCAACAGTAGCACGCCTAAAGTAACTACGATGCTGTTGACCAGATATTTCAGGAACGGACCGGAATTCCAGGCGATCGAGAAATTATCCCAGTGCCACTTGCTGGGAATCCATACCGGGGGAAATATCATCGTCTCTGCTAGTGACTTGAGTGAAGTGGACACCATCCAAATAAAAGGCAGGGTGAAAACGATCACAACAGCAGCTAAGCAGACAGCGCGGAGCAGGCGGGATGTAACACGGAACAGCGCCACAGTCAGTCTCTCCTTTTAGCGATAATGGATTTTTTTGTTCAGCAGTTTAAAATAAATCACCGTCATCATGCTGACTGCGACCAACAGAATTACCCCTGCTGCGGAAGCATAGCCAATTTTAAAAAAGCGAAAGCCATACTGATAAATGTAGAAGACAATGGTGTTGGTTGCGTCGATCGGCCCACCCTGAGTCATGATCGAGATGGTATCGAATACCTGAAAAGAGCTGATCAGATTAATAATGGCCAGGAAAAATAAAGTAGGCGACAGCATCGGCAGCGTTAGCTTGAACAGTGTTGTGAGCGGACGGGATTCATCCAGTTCAGCCGCCTCATAGATGTCCCTTGGAATACTCTGCAGCCCCGCGATGAATACCAGCGCATTGAAACCAACACCCTTCCAAACGGCTACCATAACCAGTGATAGCAGGGCGGACTTCGGGTGGTTCAGCCATTGTGATGGCGGCAAACCTACGGATTGCAAAAGCCAATTGAGCAGTCCATATCTGGGGTCCATCAGCCACATCCAAACCAGTGAAACGGAAACCAGAGCAATGATATGCGGTGTGAAGATCGCACCCTGTACAAAGCGATAGGACCAACCGGGACGGTTCAACCAGAGTGCCAGCAGCAAGGACAGGAGCAAAGTCAAGCCGACAGTTAACAGTGTATATTGAAATGAATTCCCAAGTACGGTGCGGAACTGTTCGTCTGCAAACAGCTCGCGAAAGTTAGCGATCCCGACAAAGGCTTTGTCTTTGCTGACAAAATTCCAGGAATGAAGGCTCAGATAAACCATATAAGCAATCGGGTAGAGGAAAAATATGCCAAATACAGCAATCGACGGAGCAATCATCGCATAAGGACGGATTCGCGGCCAAAGCATCAGGACTTCCCTCCGCTTAGTGCTGCAGCAGTAGGTGTTTGATCCCACTGTGCGGCTCCCAGCCGTTGCTCTGCAGTACGGACAAAATTGCTTTCTACTGTTTTATTTGCCGGATGGTTTTCTTTCCCCAACTGCCCGTCAACAGAGGTAGAAAGCGGGTTTACCTGACGAATTCGTTCTCCGTTGCTATCAAAAAAGTAAAGCTGCTCATAGGGTACAGAGATATACACCTTGGAGGAAGCCTCCATTGGCTGGAGGAATGTCTTGACGAAGAAGTCGCCGCTCGCGGAAGACATTCGATAAACGATCTCTGCGCCCAGTGTTTCTCTGGTGATAATCTCAGCAGGTATAAACAAGCCGCTGAGCGTATGCTCAGAAGCGAACATCGCATTTTCCGGACGGAAGCCCACATGCTGAATAGGGATGGCAGCTTCAAAAGGTAATAAAGGAAGCCGTTTACTTTCCAAGGCATTCATTGCTGGGGTACCGATGAAACGAGCCGTAAATAGGTTGGAGGGGTCATGGTAAATGTGCATCGGTGCTCCCGCCTGGCGGATATGACCACCTTCCATAATGACTATTTCATCCCCCATGGACATGGCCTCGACCTGATCATGCGTTACGTAGACAAAGGTTGTCTTCAGTCGTTGGTGGAGCTGGATCAGCTCGGTCCGCATTTGGCTGCGCAGCTTTGCATCCAGATTGGACAGGGGCTCATCCATTAGGAACACGGCGGGTTCTTTCACCATTGCCCGGGCGAGGGCTACACGCTGTCTTTGCCCTCCGGACAATGATTGCGGCTTTTTATCCAGATAGGGGGTCAGACCAACAGTGTCCGCGATGTCGCCAATCACACGAACTCGCTCGGATTTGGGCATTTTTCGGTTCTTTAGACCAAATTCGATGTTGCCCCTCACGGTCATAGTTGGATATAAGGCGTAATTTTGAAAAACCATAGCTACGTTGCGTTTGCCAGGCTCTGTCTCATTGACGGAGCGTCCAGCGATCAGAATATCACCCGACGATTGCTTCTCAAGCCCGGCAATCATCCGCAGAGTCGTTGATTTTCCACATCCGGAAGGGCCGACCAATACTGTAAATGATCCGTCCCTGATCGTTAAATCCAAATTACGGACGACTGTTTCGTTACCGAAGGTTTTACACACTTGTTTTAAAACAATATCTGCCACCGAATGGCTCCCTCCTTTGATATCGATATAGTAAAGAGATACATGCCTCTAAAATAAGGTTGGAATGTGCTCCACGTGAAGTGCTTGATCAGTTGATGTTCCTTCAGCTTTAGGGAACGGGCAAAAATAGAGCATCCGATCTCCAATATAACAAGCATGTCTCAGCATTTCCTCATCCTGGACGAGCACGGTCTCCACAGTCAATCTTCCTTCGGACACCTCAATAATGCGGTAACCAGGGATATCTAGCACCGCTGCCGTTTGAACATAATGCCAGTCGCCGATTCGGATAATCGATTGCTGATGGTTATGTCCGCAGAAGTAGTAAGCGGGCCCCTTTCTGTTGTCCAATACAGCTTGAAGGTCGTGCTCCGGGTGAACGCAGAGCATATCGAGAGACGAGCGGGAAGTCGTATCGTAGACGGGGTGGTGGCCGAAGACAAGTACTGGCTTGTCGGGATAGCTGGCAAGCTGCTCCTCCAGCCAGATCATCTGTTCTTTGTCGATTTCTCCGCCCCAATTGTCGCGTACCATTTCTTTTGTTGTATCTAGAAACAGAAGTAGCGCCTCCGGGGTGTCCATAGCGTGATAGCGTGGCTGACCCGTGATGGCCAGAATGTCTTTTTTGGGAAGGGAGTACGTATCGTGATTTCCAAGTACATGAACAAACGGAGTATTGCTGCGTTTCCACTTCTGCAACTCGCTTACGATGTAGTTAAGCTCTTCCTCGCAGCCCTCATTAGTCAGATCGCCGAGCGAAATCATAATATCAGCATCTTCTTCCAGCACCTGTCGCAGAATGCTACCAAAAAATGTATTGCGTCTCTCGATAAGCTCCTTCTCCTCATCTCGCATGATAGGGAAGTGAAAATCTCCCATAACGATCAGTTTCAAATCAGACACCTCCATTTTTTTGTTGACAATTGTTAACACTCGATGAAAAGTTTACTAATAAAATGTTCGCGTATGATTAACGT
>JAIMBU010000458.1 GCA_023511325.1 Gorillibacterium sp. | reverse complement strand
GTTTTCACGCAAAAGAGGGCATCCGCCCTCAGCAGGTGCCCCGGTTTTGCATACCCTGTAGAATCAGCTCAGCTCTTCGTCCAGGAGCTCCAAATCTAAGTCTTCGTATTCTCCATCATCTGCTCCGTCGAAATCGTAGCTTTTTTCATCTTGGCTGCTGCCGCCGGGGGATACAACAACGAACACCTTTGTTTCAGCAGTCATTTCTACGCGATACTCTCTCTCCACCCGGATACCGACACCAACACCATGAATACTGGCTTCCACACAATTGGGTTCTTGAATAGCGACCGCATAAACCTCAGCAGTTGAAGGCTTATGCTTTTTGTCCAAATAATTCAGGGGCACAACGTCAACATAGGAGACCGTTTCTTTGGCCACATCTGTCTTCGTATTCCGATCATAGGAATACCATATGTTAATATCATAGGTCCCTACTACTTCCACGCCGCTTGAGGAAAGGACCGCCTCGTATCGGTTATTGATGATCCACGCGCCCAAGATGCTGGTTGGAGCATTAGGCGGCGTTACGGTGTGGCTCACCTGACTGAATTTACGACCTTTACCACATACGGCTTTCGTTATGATTTCCCTGTATTGCAAGTCTTTATCTGAGATGGACATGTTTCAACCTCCTCCATACAATCATTCTTTTAAAATTGTATGCAGGACATTCGTCTAGAGTGACAGCTCGAACGCGAATATTTTGGGCTGCCGCCTTCCATGACAAACGGCCGGCGCTTCTTTTCCAGAATATGCGCTTTATAGCAGATTCAGAACCAACCTTGACTCTCCATTTCACTCTCGCGACCGGTAGGCTTTTTCCGCTTCATTTCTTTGGCTACGGACAAATACGTCTTCAGCTCTAAACATAGCTGCAAGAGTGCTGACCGAGCTTCAAATTCGGAGCGTGTACTAGGCAAAGGCATCTGCTTAAACTCCTTTTCTAGCGCAATCAGCCTTACTTCCACCTTCCCCGTGTAATAGGTATTCTTTACATCCTCGCTCAAATCAGCAAAAACCTCAGACACTGCTTCTCCGTGCGGTAGCGTTTCGTCCACCTGTGACACCAGATCGAGCATCCTTTGCGTGGAATAGAGCTGTTGATTGCGCATTTGAAAATAGTTATCCCATTCGTTCGTTATTTGAAAGAGTGAATTCTCCTTAGCCTCCTGCGTTCGACTCCGCCCCTCTTTCACCTGCTTCATCGCAGACAAAAGCTCCGATCCGTCCCACAGCCGATTCCGATCGATTAAGTAAAAGGAAATTTCACTAAAAATAGTCGATAAGTCATCCTCTAGCTTACTTTTTGCCAGTTGCAAATACTTCTCTGCTTGGGGAGCATAGATAACGTTGAGGATGGCAGCCACACCAAATCCGATCGCGATCAGCAGAAGCTCGTTCCAAATCAAGGGCAAGGTGATCTCCTTAGCCGTATATAGATGTAGCATGATAACCGCACTGGGGACGATTCCGTCCTGAAGCTTGACCCGATAAAGCGCGGTATAAGCAATTAAAATATAAAGTCCAATGACCCACACATGAAAGCCAAAAAGTAAAAAGCCAGCAGATGCCAGCAATATCCCAAAGGCGCAGGAGAGAAAACGCACGGATACGCTTTTCAGACTTTTGCGTTTCGTCGTATCCGTCCCCAGAATAGCAAGCAAGCCTGCAGAATAAGGGTTTGTCAGGCTGAGGAATAGCGAAAAGTAAATGGCAATGATAGCTGCTAGGGTTGATTTAATGATGCGTGCGTTCATGAATGGTTCTCCTCCTCTTGGCAAAGTATTTCGTATGCCAGTATAACGCGCATTCCACGTTCGCTACAAGAGACCGTTGATTAATTCGTGACAGCGTACCATCCTTTTTTTTCTCCAATTGATTTGTACCTGCTGTCCGTTTACCTGCTAACATTTACCGACTATTCGGACACCAGAACCCTTATTTGTCCCAATACCAATCATTCTTTATGTGTGCGGACACAGGAGGCGTTATATCCCTTTATCAGGCACAAATCACGGCTTTTTTGTAAAATAACGTCTCCTGTGTCCGCATGACCGCCAAATAACCACTATTGGCATGAATAGTGTCCCTGCAGTCCGCTTGCTCCGATATCAGCCACCAAAGGTCATAATAGTGGATCGACAGTTTCTCTTTTAAGGCTATTAAAGGAATGGAAGCGAAGCTTCCTGCTGAAATCAGTTGGTTATCCTTATACTGCAACCACAGCAGCTTTCTCTACCTGGTTATTCCCTTCACGCTGCTCCTTGCGAGATCTGCGGTAGTGCAGTACCTCAAACATAATCGGTACGATGATCAGGGTGAGCAACGTAGATAAGGTTAGTCCACCAATGACGACAACTGCAAGGCCAGTGGAGATGATGGTGCCGTTACCAAGTCCTAATCCTAGAGGTAACAATGCACAGATGGTGGCAATGGCAGTCATCAGAATGGGACGTAATCTTGTTCCCCCAGCTTCCACCAAAGCATCGCGAATGGTTGCACCTTGATTGATCTGCTGCTGCACACGCTCAATCAATACAATGGCGTTGGTGACGACGATTCCGATCAGCATCAGGAAGCCAACCAAGCTTGAGATGGAAATAGGCTCATTAACAATCGTCGTTCCAATGATTCCGCCAATCGCCGCAAAGGGAAGAGAGAATAGAATGGCAAAGGGTGCTCGTGCTTCCTTAAGCGCAATGACCATCACGATGTAGACCATACCTAGCGCAATGGCCATGGCCATTGCCATGTCGGACATCATGCTATTGATTTCTTCATTACTTCCACCCAGTTCATAGGTTACCTGATCGGGAAGCTTCAGCTTTTTAAGCTCCGCCTCCAGATTGCTATTGACCTTATTGGTATTCTTATCGGTTATAGAGGCGGTTACGGTGGAGAAGGTTTCACCGTTCTTAAGCTGTAGGGAGCTTGGCAGTTGAACCGTTTCAACGTCGGCAATATCCCGCAGCCTCAACGTTTTTGAAGCTGCATCAAGCGGCAGATTACTTAGATCCTCCGCAGACCGAAGGGATGAATCCTTTAAAGACATGGATAAAGCAATCGCAGATGATCCTTGCCCAATCTTGCCCAAGGAGCTTTCAGTTAGGTAAGGGTGGACAATCATCGATGCTTGAATCGCGGACAACCCATACTTCATCGCATCCGCTTGTCGAATCTTAACCTCCACGCCTTTCGTTCCATCCTGAAGATTGTTTTTTACATTCTCAGTACCTTTAAGCTTCGTAACCGTTCCGGTGATCATTTCTGTTGCTTGACGGATATCCTGTTCGTTATTACCTTTGATCGTAATAGCGATTAAGGCCGTACCCCCATCCTTAATCAGATCAAACGTACTACCTGTGGAAACCTGAATATCGGGGCGAATCTCCTCGATGAAGTCATCCACATTACTTTCAGGGGTAAGTCCGATAAACCAACTGGCTTGATTGGTTTGATTCCCATTGTCCGAGGTTCCCCCAATGGTCACCTGTGTCGACTCTACATGCTTGGAGCGACGCAGAATGTCGTCAATGGCACTCGCCTCTTTGTTGACTTCACTGAGATCAGTTCCGATTGGCATCGCGAGGGTAGCAAAGGTATATTTGTAATCCGATTCAGGCAGAAAGGTCATACCAACTTGGCTAAACAATGGCAGGCTACCGATCAGGATTAGAATGGAAGCAACCATGACGATGATTTTGTGTCGCAGGGACCACCGCAGAACCTTCTTATAACGTTGACTCAAGCGGTTCTCCCCATGAGCCTTGGGCACATTCTTGCCAAACAAACCCCAAGCCATCATCGGTACAATAGTCAAGGC
>JAIMBU010000457.1 GCA_023511325.1 Gorillibacterium sp. | reverse complement strand
GTTTTACACTAATCAGCCCATTACGCTAACAGATTACCTTTTGGACATTATTTCAACATCTTTTCTTTTTAGTATAGTCATTTGTATTATTTTGCTGATTGTTGATTTTTTAAAGAAGTTAGATTAGAAGCTTCTTTTTCATTAGAGTATGTTCAATATTGTCTAAGCCGCCTTGCACCCTTTCCAGCGTTTTGACAAACCATAAAACAGATCGGTTATACTTGAGACGAGCTTAAATGACCAATAATACATCGTAGCGGCAGCTTAACCACTGTTCTTGTCATCATTGACTACATAAAGGAGCATACGACTGTGAAAAATCTACTTGTTGCCGATGATGATCCCCATATCCGCACGCTACTGAAACACTTCTTAACTGTTGAAGGCTACCATGTGATCGAGGCCAAGGATGGTAGCGAGGCGATCCTTAAACTAAAGAACCAATTTATTGATCTAGCGATACTGGATGTGATGATGCCAGGGGTTGATGGGTTTGAGCTGTGTGCGCACATTCGAGAAAATTATGACATCCCGATTATTTTATTGACGGCACGTCAACAGTTGACCGATAAGGAGCAAGGATACCTGCAGGGCACAGATGACTACTTAACCAAGCCCTTTGAAGCGGAAGAACTGCTGTTTCGCATTCGAGCACTATTTCGTCGTTATTCAGTCGTCTCCAGCGATAAAATCCGTTTGAAGCGACTTGTCATCGACCGCAAGAACTACGAATTAACCGATGGCGATGCTGTGATTCTTCTGCCGCTGAAGGAATTTGAATTGCTGGCGCAGTTAGCTGAATATCCTGGTCGGTTGTTCTCGCGTGATGACTTGATTCGACTGGTATGGGGATCCGATTATGACGGGGACGAGCGCACGGTGGATGTCCATATTAAACGACTCAGACAACGTTTCTCCGATTATCAGGATGATTTCACCATCCGGACCGTGCGTGGCATTGGCTACAAGCTGGAGGTGACCTCACTGTGAAGTCACTATATTATCGCGTCTGCCTGCTTACGCTGGTGACCGTCTTCGTCAGCAGTCTGTTCGCTTTTCTGTTATCCAACGTTTATTATCATGTGAAGCTTAAGCCATTTAATGATGCAAAGTTAACGAAAATGGTCGGTAATCTTCAACAATTTAGTGAATTACATCCGGAATGGGCAGAATCGTACCTAAAAAGCTCGGCAGCACTCGGCTATGAAATTTACTTGGTGGATGATCAAGGCGACGAACGTTTTTTCGGTAATCCATTTCGGGAAAAGGATTTAAGCAAAGCGGATATAACACAAGTATTAGCAGGAGAACCCTATCATGGTGTCGCTAATTTTCCCAACAAGCCATTCATTACAGGTTTTTTCGATAATCGTCTCAGCAATACAGTTGGCATTCCCTTGCAGATAAACGATCACCAATATGCATTGTTCCTCCGTCCCGATACCCCTTTACAGTTTGGGGAGCTCCGGATTTTCTTCGCGATGATTATGTTGCTTACGGTGCTGTTCAGCATCCTCATCTTTATTCACATATGTGCCATCTATCTAATCAAGCCCATTCACCGCCTGACAGAAGCCACGAAGCGAATCGCCAAGGGAAGATATGATATTGAATTGCCACTGAAGCGGACGGATGAGATTGGCCAGTTGGCTGTTCATTTCACTACGATGAGTCATGAGGTTGAGCGGGCAGAGCGAGTACGCCAGGAATTTGTTGCCAATGTATCTCATGAGATCCAATCTCCACTAGCCTCCATTCAGGGTTTTGCTACAGCATTGAAACAAGATACGCTTCCGCCCCATGAACGCATCCATTATTTAAGCATTATCGAACAGGAGAGCCGCCGCTTATCACTTCTCAGCAAACAACTGCTGACCTTGTCTTCCTTAGATCAAACACCACATGCTCTGTTGAAGAAATCCTTCAGCTTACGGGCACAATTGCGGCAGGTTGTTCAGGTCATGACCTGGGGCTTAACTGAAAAAGAGCTGTCTTTACGCCTGGAGCTTCCTGAGATATTCATTTACGGCAACGAGGTATTGCTCTATCAAGTATGGATGAATCTCGTAGCGAATGCGGTAAAATACACCCCTGCCGGAAGATCCATTACCATTCAAGCAAGAATAGAGGGTGCGCGTTGTAAGGTATACGTTACCGATACTGGAGATGGCATTGTTGAAACGGAGCTTCCCTTCTTGTTTGATCGGTTCTATCGAGGGGACCGGGCACGAGATCGAACAGCAGGCAGCAGTGGACTTGGGCTATCCATTGTCCAAAAGATTGTTCATCTACACGAAGGAACCGTTGAGGTTACCAGTACACTGGGCGAAGGAACGACATTTATCGTCTCACTTCCTCACTCCTAAACAGCTTGCGCTCATCTATCCACTTGTAAACTGTTGTTCATACGCCGTTCATTTTTCCTTCCTATACTAGTGGTACTAGATTAGGAGGGGCCTGATATGTTTTTAGCGTTAAGGGAAATGCGTCACGCCAAAGCTCGTTACATGCTCATCATGATTATTATGCTGTTGGTTTCTTTCCTTGTCTTGTTCATTACAGGACTAGCCAATGGACTCGCCTATGCCAACGCTTCATCTGTCGAGAACATGACAACGGGACATTTTGTGCTGCAGAAGAATTCTGATCAACGGTTCAGCCGCTCGCAGCTGCATGATGCAGATTTGCAAAAGGTCCGCTCCATTGTCGGAGAAACCAATGCGACTCCACTTGGGGTGCAGATGAGTACCATTACAGAGGATGGACAATCAATAAAAACCGATGTTACCTTCTTTGCCATTGATCTGGATGGTCCTTTGGCACCTGAAATTGTCGAGGGGGAGGGCATTACCAATGAAACGCAGAACCAAGTGGTTGTCGACCGAAAGCTGGCTGAGTCGGGAATTGAAGTGGGAAGTGTGATTCGTGACCAAGCTACAGGGAAGACCTGGACCGTTTCAGGATATACCCAGAATGAATCCTTCAGTCATACACCGGTTGTTTTTATCAACGGCAAAGACTGGCAGAATATGAAACAGGCAACCGCAAGCGATGCAGAACAAACAGGGAGCGAGTCTCCATTCAATGTTATTGCCGTCCATGCAACGGATCAGCAAGTGACTCAATTGACTGATAAATTTGATGACATCGATGTGATTACGCAGCAATCGGCTATCGCCGGTATCCCTGGCTATTCGGCAGAGCAGAGCTCGCTCCTGATGATGATTGTTTTTCTGTTTATTATTGCCGCTTTCGTCCTAGCCGTGTTCTTCTACGTGATTACCGTCCAGAAAACCAGTCAGTTCGGAGTTTTGAAAGCAATCGGTGCCAAAACAGGCTACTTGGCACGCAGTGTTATCAGCCAAGTCCTCACTTTATCCTTAACTAGTCTGATCGTCAGTCTTTTGCTGATTTGGGTAACCTATAAAGTGCTACCAGATTCCATGCCCTTCCGACTGGAGCCACCTACAATCGTATTAAGTTGCTTGTTATTAGTTGTCGTATCCGTGCTGGGATCACTTGTATCGGTGCTTCGTGTCACGAAGATCGATGCACTTGACGCCATCGGGAGGGCTGCGTAATGACAGAGAAACTAATCATGCATAATGTTAGTAAGAGCTATGGTGATGGTGATTCCACACTCACCGTATTGAATAAGCTATCCTTTCACATCAGCGAAGGGGAGTTTGTTGCCATTCTCGGTCCATCAGGTTCGGGTAAAAGCACATTCTTGTCTATTGCTGGAGCCTTGCTCACGCCGACTTCTGGTGAGGTCATCCTAGATGGTCAGTCCCTCGCTGGACTTTCCAAGCCGGAGCTTGCTGAGC
>JAIMBU010000456.1 GCA_023511325.1 Gorillibacterium sp. | reverse complement strand
TCATGCAAGCGGGAAGACAGGAAATACGGCTGATCTTCCTTTTGAAACGATTTGTTCATTTAATTCCCTCCCACCTAAATATTTTGATAAATTCCTAAATATTTTAGTATAATCATATCCTTTTATGTTCTAAAATTCAAACCATAACAAACTAGGGAGGATTTCAAGCCATGACCTGGACCATTTCAAATAATGAATTAACCGCGAGCACACTGCTCAACATGGAGAGCATTTTCGCGCTAGGGAACGGCTATCTAGGCGTACGGGGCAATTTTGAGGAAGGTCGCGAAGAAGAAATTCCTACTATTCGCGGCACTTATCTGAACGCATTTCACGACATTATCGATGTTCCTTACGGAGAGAAGCTCTTCGCCTTCCCGGAAACACAGCAAAAACTGGTCAATATCATCGACGCCCAGACAATCAGGATTTATATCGGTGAGGATGAAGAACTGGTCTGTCTCGATCAGGGCAGCATTACAGCCCATGAACAAAGATTGCATATGGACAAAGGGTACTCAGAACGAACGGTATCCTGGACATCCTCCGCCGGAAAAGAAATCAGGCTGACCTACCGCAGACTGGTGTCTTTCACCCACAAAGAGCTGTTCGCTATTCATGTCTTGATTGAACCCGTAAATTTTACAGGAAAAATAAAAATTGTCTCTACCCTTAACGGCAATGTGACCAATTACACCGATCCTCATGATCCCCGGGTTGGTGCGGGACATGCCAAGCGGCTGTCGGTTACGGATTTGGGAACGAGTGGTGAATATGCCTACATTGTCGACGAGACAATGGCTTCCTCGCTGCAAACGGCTTGCATCACCCGCCACCAATTGGATGGAGAGATTCAAGGACATTTCGAGGTTGAAGCCGGGCAGGTGTCCTTTACGGCTTCCCATTTCTTATCAGGGCCACTCAGCTTTACGAAATATAACATCTATACGGATAGCCTGCGTCATGGAGATCACCTGGTTGAACAAGGAATACAGCTTCACCAGAAACTTGATGCCATGTCGTTTGATGATTTAGTCATCGAACAAAGTCATTATATGGACGATTATTGGAAATCTGCAGATGTTGTGATCCAAAATGATGCCAGTCTTCAGGAAGGCATCCGCTTCAATCTGTATCAGTTGCTTCAGTCCGCAGGTCGGGACAAATACAGCAATATTTCCGCCAAGGGCCTGAGCGGCGAAGGCTACGAAGGCCACTATTTCTGGGATACGGAAATTTACATGTTTCCGGTATTCCTAATGACTCAGCCCCAAATCGCCAGACAGCTGTTATTGTACCGTTATTCGACCCTGGATCAGGCGAGAGCCAGAGCGCGGGAAATGGGCCACCGCCGAGGGGCGCTATTCCCCTGGCGCACGATTTCAGGGACGGAATGCTCCTCCTTTTTCCCGTCCGGTACCGCGCAATACCATATCAGTGCCGATATCGCCTACAGCTACATCCAATATTATCTCGCCGAGCGGGACAATGCCTTTCTGCTGTCCTACGGAGCCGAAATGCTGATTGAAACCGCCCGTCTCTGGGCCGAAATTGGGCATGATCATCACGGAGCCTTTCATATCGATGAGGTAACCGGACCCGATGAATACACCTGTCTGGTCAATAACAATTACTACACGAATGTAATGGCCAAGCATAATTTGAAATGGGCGGCGAAAAGCTGTGCTATTCTGAAGTCCTTCGATGAACCGGGACTGGAGGTGCTGAGCAAACGCCTCGAGGTAACCCCCCAGGAGATCGAAGCATGGGAGAAAGCGGCAGATTCCATGCTGCTCCCTTATGATGAAGCCTTGGGAATCAATCCGCAGGATGATACGTTTCTCCGCAAAGCAGTTTGGGATTTCGAGCATACACCCAAAGACAAGTATCCGCTGCTTCTGCACTTTCATCCTTTGACCATTTACCGTTATCAGGTCTGCAAGCAGGCAGATACCGTGCTGGCGCATTTCCTGCTGGAGGATGAACAGGACATCGGTACCATCCGCCGCTCCTATGACTATTATGAGGGAATCACAACGCATGATTCCTCCCTATCTTCTTGTATTTTCAGTATTATGGCTTCTAAAATAGGCAACATTGAGAAGGCTTATAAATATTTCATCGAAACCGCGCGTCTGGATCTGGACAATACGCATGGCAATACGAAAGATGGTTTGCATCTCGCCAATATGGCTGGTACCTGGATGTCCATTGTATGCGGCTTTGCTGGTATGCGCCTGAAGGAAAGCGGACTTTCACTGGCCCCGGCCATTCCAGAGGCTTGGCAGAAATATACCTTTCGCCTTACCTTCCGGGGATGCCTGATAGGCGTAGATATTCAAAAAGACGGGGTTACACTTCAACTGCTCGAAGGAAATCAGCTGGAAATGCTGTTATACGGCAAGCGCATAATCTTGAGCAACCATCAACCGTTTCATCAGCCGCTTGGTTGCAATAGCAGGGAAGCTGATTGATCGGTTGTGGCTTTTCATCATACCTTAAAGGAGCAAATATAAATGGATAAAGCGATATCGCTGCAAGCCGTCATTTTTGACTTAGACGGGGTAATAACGGATACAGCCGAATACCATTATCAGGCATGGAAAGCCATCTCCGACGAGTTGGGGATTTCGTTCTCCCGCGAATTTAACGAGAATCTCAAGGGGGTTTCACGCATCGATTCGCTTAAGCTGCTTCTGGGACAAGCCTCGCCCCCCCTTGCATATTCAAATGAAGAAATGGAGCAGTTGGCCAACCGGAAGAACCAGCTATATCAAGAACTGATCAAAAAGGTTACCCCTGCCGACCTGCTTCCTGGCATCCCCGAATTTATCGCCGATCTCAAACGGAACGGGGTTAAAATAGGGCTCGCCTCCGCCAGTAAGAATGCGTTAGTCGTCGTGCAGCGGCTTGGTGTAGAGAGTGATTTCGATATCATCGTTGATGTGACAAAGCTGAAACATAACAAACCGGACCCGGAAATATTCCTGACCGCCGCAGCTTCATTAGGAGTCGATCCCCGGCGTTGCATTGGGGTGGAGGATGCCGTTGCCGGCGTAAACGCCATCAAGGCCGCGAATATGTTCGCAGTCGCTATCGGCGATAGAACCGCCTTTCCGAATGCCGATGTCATCCTGCCCGATACCGCACAGCTTAATTTGGGTGATCTTGCAAAGCGATTCTCTTGATCGCAAGAGCAGATAGCAGCTTGGATTGCAAGCATAAGTGACTGCTCACGGTTGCGGCTGCGCGATGTGAGCGATACTTAGCCCTAGCCTAAAGCTATGGCTAAATCTCTTGCGCAGGTTTGCTGTCATAGAACGGTTTAAAGGACCAGAGAATACCCTGGTCCTTTTTGGGTTCAAACCGAACCCTAAAAACTTCTTTCAAAAGTCAAAAAACTGGATTATAATCTAGAATGAGAACATATATTCCTGTTTGGAGGTCTATTCATGTCTGATAAGATAATTGGAGAAATCATTAAGCCGCATATTGGAGAAAACCCAGACCCTATTATTCTGAAACAAGGAGAGAAGATTCACATAACTAAAGAAGGTGAACATGGTTGGGTATGGGGTGTTAATGAGACAGGTAAGGAAAGCTGGGTTCCTAGAAATTATCTTCATATCGTTGATTCTCTAGGAACAGCAATAGAGGATTACAATGCCTTTGAACTCACCGTGCAGCTTGGGGATATAGTGACTATCCTCTGCGAGGAAAGTGGATGGTTCCATTGTATAAATGCAAATAATCTAATGGGTTGGGTTCCAAACGAATCTGTCGTCTACTCTCCATGAATGTTTTATGGAAACGAATAAAGGACGGTCGGGTAT
>JAIMBU010000455.1 GCA_023511325.1 Gorillibacterium sp. | reverse complement strand
TCAAAAATGGAAGTGATGGAGCCGTCTTCAGCAAAGGTAACCCGGAGGTGTTCATTTTCCAGATCATGTTCTCCCACCAAAAGGCAAGGGCTGGTTTCAGCAATTTGCGTTAATTTGGCATGTCCCATCGCGGGCAATGAAGCCAAATACCACTTTCCTTCTGCTTTTATATATTCCTCACGCTCAAAGGAAAGCGAGTTGAAGGCGGTTAAGCCATTCGCCAGTTGCTCATAAACAGAATGAATCCGCTCGCTGATTTCTCCGTCCAATATTTCGTATCGGGCCACAGATTCCACATATACCCGTCGGATGGAGGAGCCGGGCAGGATGTCGTGAAATTGATAAAGCAGGACCTCTTTCCAAACGGTATCAAGCATTTCTTGCGGATAAGGCAGCCCCAAATATTTCTCTGCCAACACAGAAGCAAATTCCAGTTCCCTCAGGGATTGTTCCATTCGCCGGTTGTACATTTTATTTTTGGCCTCAGAGGTCAAGGTTCCGCGATGATTCTCGAAATAGAGTTCACCTTTCCAGGTCGGATATTCTGCTGTATTGCTATCGATATCATGAAAGAAATCTTTGGCGAAACGTTGCTTAACCGGGGAGAAATCGGCGAAATTTTTCAATCTCTGCAGCTTTTCCAGATGATAAGTTCCCGGTCCGCCTCCGCCATCGCCGATCCCGAAGAGGACTAAAGCCTGATCAGAAACTCCTTTTTCGTGAAAATTCTTTTCAACCAAACGGATCGACGTAGGGGAAGCCGGACTATTATAGGTCTCTTCTGGGAGCATATGAACCAATACCTCAGAATCGTCAATACCTTTCCAGTTAAAGGTGTGGTAAGGAAACGGATTATGCTCATTCCATGACAGCTTTTGGGTCATAAAATAACGCAGACCGCTTTTCTGCATAATCTGCGGCAAAGCTCCGGAATAACCGAATACATCCGGTAGCCAGATATTATCGACTTCAACCCCAAATTCCTCTTTCCAAAAACGGGCGCCATAGATAATTTGTCGTACCAGCGATTCTCCGCCCGTCAGATTGGTATCGGCTTCAACCCACATCGCACCTTGAAGCTCAAATCGCCCTTCCTTGACTAAACCTTTTATTTTCGCAAAAAGCTGTGGATAGTAATCCTTCATCCACGCCAACAGCTGAGGCTGGCTTGCACCAAATTTGTAATCGGGATACCGCTTCATCATTTGAATTACGGTAGCAAAGGTACGTGCCCCTTTACGGACGGTTTCCCTGATTGGCCAAAGCCAGGCCAAATCCACATGGGCGTGACCGATTGCCGTAATCGTCAGGGAGGGGTCGCCGCCCTTTTTCTCTATTTCTTTTTTCAATACAAGGCGTGCCGCAAGGGCTTCTGCTTCCGTAAAATCATAGATTATATTAATAGAATCATTCAGTGCTTTAAGAATAGCGGCATACCTTGGTGTGTCTGCTCCCAAATTGTTCAGAGCGTCTCGAAGCACGAAAAAATCATAGTAGAAGGCGCGCATATGGGGAAGGCGCCTGACGAGGTAAGCTTCCTTTAAATCACCACTGTCGATATAATGACCAAACAGATCGTTACAACCGGCATCAACCCATACTTGAAGGTTTCCGTCGCTGATCGTACAAAGCTCCAGGGGAAGCACGTGTTTTCGGATGGAACCATACTCATAAGCGATACTACCATTGGTTAATCCGAGCACAGGTCCGTCATGTTGATCATAGACAAGGCCTTCTCCGCTTACATCAATAAGGAGGGCTAACTCCTCACGAGCATATTCCTCAGGCAGCTTTGTACTGAAGCAAAACCACGCGCAGTCAAACAAATCCCCCCAATGATCGCCAATCCGAAGTACCTTTTTCTCACCCGACAGCCGATCGGAGAAAGGGACAGGTTCCTGTGTCACATAGGCAACACAGTCAAGTTCGGATATGGTGATGTTGTATTTCTCGGATAGCCGTTCAAAAAACTTGTCAACGCGACTCAAAGTATTCTTGTTGTATTTTGTCATATCAAACATCCTCCCTATAAATAATTGCACCTACTGTTGGTACCGATTGACCTTCCATTCTTCCTATTCAAAATGAAAATGAAACGCCAGCTATCTTTGTCGTATCACTACTAACATTTCGTTGCTATAGATGGGCGCTTGAGCAATTCCCATCCGGTCTTATCCGCGATAAAAGAAGCAAGCTCACATCCCATGCGATAATGAGTCTGAAAACCTGGATGGAATCCGCCGCCCCATCCCTCTACCTCGGGATGAATCAGCCCCAAATCAACCAGAAATACGTTATTGTTGCCACTTTTATTGAAATGGGCTACCGCCTTAGTAACACTAGCAAGATAGTTATTATTCATGGTCCCCACACAGCAGAACACATAGGGATTCTGGTATTTTGCTAATATATCTTTTATAAATCCAATATAAGCTGCCATATATTCATCATCATCAATGGGAGTTGAATAATCGTTCTGACCCAAATTAATCACAATTCCATCAGGTATATACTGGGAGAAATCCCATGGCGCTGTATCGTTGCCGAGGGTCCCGAGAAAATGCACTGGCAATCCATTCATATTTCCCATTGCATCCTGTAAAACACCTATTCCGCAAATGGCCAGGGTTTGATATTCTGCATTCAGCAGCCGGGCACTGATTCCGGCATAGGACATATATCCGTCGTCAAGATTCGTAGCTTCCCGCAGGTCATGCGGGTGGCCAATACCAGCTCCATCTGTTACGGAATCTCCAAAATATTCAAGCCGGATTTTCTTAGGTATAGGCGGGTTAAGAAACATACCGCCATTCGGCAGTGAAAAGCTATGAAAGGTAATGCTTCCGGTCAAAATACCCGTACGCTTGTGAATTTCCAACGTATGTTCACCATCCGGCAGTCCCTGTTGGATGATATAGTCATGAACACCCTTTTCCAAATTGATCCAATTGCGAGCGATGCCATCCACGACAATTTCAACGTAATCCTGACCATGGGAATCCTCGGCAGTCATATGGATTGCCGTTCCTTGAAAGGCAAGAAAGACGGCACTGTTTACCCAGCCGCATCTCGGCCTCTCTTCCTCTGTTCGATCAAATCTCCCCATCAACCTTGCGCATTGTTTAAAGCTGAAGTCCAAAATCATTCCTCCTCTACGCTTTCTGGATTTCTCTCATGAGGCATTCCGTTTAGCCAATGATTCTTTGATAACCTGCTAGTACGATGACTGTAAGTGTGATGATTTAATCAACAATTTAAAAGCAACACTTGTTTTTGTAACACTAATTTAAACTGGAACCTATTAATATAGTCGGCTCACCACCCTTGGCCAATCCTTCCCTATCACCTGTTCCAACGCCAGGATGTGGGCGAGGATGGCGGCAGTGATGAAGGCAGGGATTCTAACGGAACTCAGAGCTCTTATTTGACCCGAATCGCATGTATAAAAAAGCTAACGGAACTGAGCGACCTTAATGGCCTGAAACAGCCTACATACTGGGGCTAAAGCAGAAAATAAGGTTACGCAGTTCCGTTACAATTGTTAAGAGGTGTTGAGCCGTCAAATAACGTCGCGCCGTTCCGTTACAATTAGCCCACCTCTCCTTTAAGCTTCACCAACGAATCGTAGTGCTAGCGAGTGAGCGAGCAAGTGCCGAATTTCTTGATCAGCACCTGTTGGATCATGATTAGCACCTGTTGGATTCACGATCTGCAAGTGCCGAATTTCTTGATTAGCACCTGTTGGATTCACGATCTGCAAGTGCCGAATTTCTTGATTAGCACCTGTTGGATTCACGATCAGAAAGTGCTGAATTTCTTGATTAGCACCTGTTGG